>JAJVIP010000009.1 GCA_022072025.1 Elusimicrobiota bacterium | reverse complement strand
GATTTGTCACCTGGCTCCTATGGGAACCTCTCGGCCTCCCAACTCAGGATAGCTACGAGTCTTCCTGGCCTTTAACTCGACGGGTCTTTCACCCGCTGGTTCGCGACAGCTTTCTGGGCGCGCCATGAATGCATTATAGACGCGACGCGTCTATTTTGCAAGACTAGAGGAGGAAAACACTCCCCGCAGGAAACGGCCCAGCGTGTCCAAGGGGCTTTCACCCTCCTTGAAGGGCACGCGCACGCCGGTGGGAGGGCCGGGGATAAGCGCGTATTCCGAGCGCGGACTTTGAATGAGGGTTTGAAAGGCTTTTTCACCCAAGGTGAAAGTGGGCCTAAAATAAATCAAGATGCCCTCTGTTTCTTGGTGAACCTCCGCGATCCCTTTTTCTTTCGCGATGAGGCGGAGCGCGGCGGTGTCAAAGAGCAATTTGACGGGCGCCCCTAAGGGACCGCATCGGTCAATCAACTCTTCTTTTATTTTTCCCAGTTCAACATTGTCAGCGGAAAGAATCCGTTTATAGGTTTGCACGCGTTCCATCTCCGCCGGCATATAATCTTCCGGAATATAGGCGGAGAGTGACATTTCAAATAAAGGCCCCTCTGGAGATTCATCCGAGGCTCCCCCCCGGATTTTTTGAATTTCCTCATTGAGTAACTTGCTGTATGTTTCGATACCCACCGCCGCCATATTTCCATGTTGCTGAGGACCCAATAGATTTCCCGCCCCCCGGATCTCCATGTCCCGCATGGCCAAACGGATACCCGATCCCAAGGCCGTGAATTCCTTGAGCGCTTCGAGCCTTTTTTTGGCGTCCGTTGTTAACCCCCCGCCACCATAAAACAAGTAGCAATAGGCTTTGGTTTTGGAGCGCCCCACCCGACCCCGCAATTGATACAACTGAGCCAACCCCATTTCTTCGGCTTCCTCAACAATAAGCGTGTTAACAGAGGGAATATCCAAGCCGGATTCAATAATGGTGGTCGCCAACAACACATCCACTTTTTTATGAAGAAAATGATGCATGGCCTCTTCCAACTGGTCCTCATTCATTTGGCCGTGCGCCATGGCAATTCGAATGGAGGGCATCAACTTCTGCAACCAATCCCGGCGCGCCTCCAGCGTTTTAACACGGTTGTGAACGTAGAACACTTGCCCCCCCCGGTCCAACTCTGACTGAACAGCCTTGGCCATGACGTCCTCGTCAAAAAGTCCCACATGGGTCGAAATGGGAAGCCGCCCTTCAGGAGGCGTTTCAATGACCGACAAATCTTTGATTCCGGCCATGGAGAACGCCAACGTGCGGGGAATGGGCGTCGCGGAAAGAGAAAGGACGTCCACGGTTTCTCGAAGGGCCAAAAGTTTGTTTTTTTGTTTGACTCCAAAACGGTGCTCTTCATCAATAATCAGCAGACCCAAATTCGCAAAGGTCACATCACCTGAAAGCAAACGGTGCGTCCCAATAATAATATCGATCCCGCCTTTGGCCACGCCCTCCAAGATCTTTTTCTGTTCGGATTTTTCCTGAAAACGGGATATGAACTGAAGGGTCACCGGATAATCCGCCATGCGTTCGGAAAAATTGCGCGCGTGTTGTTCCGCCAAGATGGTGGTGGGACAAAGCAAACACACCTGTTTTCCAGCCAAGGCCGCCTTAAGCGCTGCCCGCATGGCGATTTCGGTTTTGCCATACCCCACGTCCCCGCAGACCAATCGGTCCATGGCTTTGGGCAGAGTCATGTCCTGTTCCACGTCTTCTAATGTTTTTTCCTGATCGGGAGTGAGTTTGTACATGAAACTTTCAGCGAACTCTGTTTCAAGGTGAGACTTCGGCGGAAAAGCGTACCCAGGGCGAATGGACCGTTTGGCGGCCTTGCTCAATAACTCGGCCGCCAACTTGGCCACGTCTTCCTTCACTTTCGACTTGAGGCGTTCCCAAGAAGCCGAATCCAAACTGGACAGCGCGGGGCGTTTTCCTTCAGCCCCCAAATATTTCTGAACTTGCTGAATCTCAAATATAGGAACGTAAAGTTTGTCGCCGCCTTTATATTCGATCGACAAATATTCCGAAGTCACCTTCCCTACTTTGAGGGATTGCAACCCCACATATCGGCCCACGCCATGTTTCTCATGAACCAAGTAATCATTCGGACGAATGTCCAAAGGAGAAGCGAACCCGCCGCCGCCCTCAAACTTGGGCAAACGCGTTCTTTTACGGAAACGGCCGAAAATTTCGCTGTTGGGCAGAACCGCTTGCCGGAATTTGGGATGAATAAAACCATGCTCAAGTTCGCCCACAACAATAGGAGGGAGCCAAGGCGGACGAGATCCTCGAGCGGCGGAGAGCGTGTCAATTAACAATTCTTCCAAACGTTCGCGTTCGCCGCGGTTGTGACAGAAAATCACCACGCGCCAATCATCGTCATGCCACTTCACAAGCTGCTCGCGCAATCGGTCGATATTCCCTCCAAAAACTGGGAGGGGCTGATATCCTTCCGTATCCCGATCCCCATCCACAGGGGTGAGGCCATTCTCCTCCCCCTTTCCAGGAACAACGATCTGTGTTATTTCTTCGCTCAGGTAATCCGACAACGTGGCGCCTTGACCGGCCGTTACGGGATAAAGCATGGTTTCGCGCAGATATTCTTCAGAGCGAAGCGTGTGAAGGTCGATGGTTCGGATCGCGTCCAAGGTATCGAACGTCCAGGTCAAACGAACGGGAGATTCCTGCCCCGCCAACCAAATATCAATCACGTCTCCGCGGATCGCATATTCTCCCACCTGTTCCACGCGTTCATTTCGGCTATAGCCCGCGAGAGACAAAACCTCCTCAAACTTTAATCGCCCCATGGCCAAACCGGGCTTGAGTTTAAATGAACGTTTCCGGAAAGCGCTGGGGAGATCGCAGGGAAGAGCGAGGGACTCTCGGGAAGCGATCAGCAGAGCGGTTTTTCCGTACAACCAATGGTGGAGGGACACTTGGCGCATGGGTTCATCGTCACTGGGATAACCATCGATATCAAAGGGTTGGGGAAGCCCCCCGTCAGGAATCTTGAAGAGGGACCTCGCGTCATCAACCAAGCTGAGCACCTCTTCTTCTTCCGGCAATACCACGAGAGTTTTACCGGCGCCTTGGTGTTGGATTAACCACCAAGCGAGCGCCCCCCGCGGCATCCCGGCAATATTTACCGATGTTCCAGACGGCATACCGTTTCGATGTGGGAAGTTTGGGGAAACAAATCGACTGGAGTAACGGACGTGACTTTATATTGACTCGATAGAATTTTCACATCACGCGCCAAAGTGGCCGGATGGCAGGACACATAGACCATCCGCCGCGGATGGAGCTCGAGCAGCGCTTTTAAGACCCGCGGATCACAACCGGACCGGGGCGGATCAAGCAAAACCAAACGTTGGGACTCGGGTGTTGATTCAATATATTTGTTGGGTTGGGACATCAGATATTCGGCTTCCCCGCAGGCGAATTCGGCATTGCGAATATTGTTTTGTTTCGCATTCCTCCCCGCGTCGCGAATGGCGGACTCAACGGACTCTATTCCAATGGCCAACCGCGCCCTCTTGGCGGCCGCCAAAGTGAGGGCCCCTCCGCCGCAATATATGTCCAACACCAAATCATCTCTTTCGATATCCAGCTCTTCCAATGCCTTTTGATACAGCTTCTCCGCCACCGGCGTGTTCACTTGAAAAAAAGCGCCCGGAGAACAACTGAGGCGTAGGCCCAGAATCACCTCATCGATCGCGTCCGCGCCCCAGAGCCGAATCCATTTGGGCCCCAGAATGGCGTGCGTGCGCCCCTTCTGAATATTTTGGTGGATACCAACGACAAACGGAAAACGTTTGCGCATGGACGACACAAACGCGTCACGATCAGCAAATGAATCCGTAGCCGTCACCAACGTCACCAAGGCCTGACCGGCTTCGTTGGTGCGGACCAACAAGTGGCGAATCCAACCGCGCCCCGTGTCTTCATCATATGGCGACCAGGGACTTTCGTTGGCGTGGCGTTTGACAAACTGAACAATTTCGACCGACGGGAGGGGTTGGATCAAACAATCCTCAAATTCAACAATCTGGTGCGTCCCCGGAGCGTAAAAACCGGCAATCACTTTTTTCCCTGATCTGGCAAAGGGAACCTGAACTTTGTTTCGGTAGCGCCAATCTTTCGGTGAATGTAAAGTTTCGTGAACGGGAGGTTTTTCAACGCCGCCCAAACGTTCGAGTGTTTCAATCACCAATTGTCGCTTGTTGATTTCTTGAACCGCGGTGGGCATGTGTTGCCAATCGCATCCGCCGCAAGCCAGCTTTGAGGCCCCAGGTTTAAAATGAATTGGGCATTTGGGGCTGATTCGGGATTGGGAAGGTTGAAGAATCTTTTCGGGCAGCCAGCGCGAGTGGTTTTTCTTCTGCTGCAGCAGCTTGGCTTGAACGGTTTCCCCCGGCAAGGTGTAGGGCACAAACGCGGCCTGTCCATTTTCAAGGCGGCCGATGCCATCTCCGTCCAACGCCAACCGATCAATGCGGATGTCAGTCAAAGGAGTTTTTCCAACGCTTCTTTTCCGCTCATGCTGAGCGTCACGCCCCGCACACCGGCCATCTGGGTGAAACCCGCCACTTTGGCGGCGAGTAATTCGTCTACCGTGGAAACCCCACGAACAACCGCAGCCGCCACACCCAACTTTTCGGCCACTTCCAAATTTAAATACCCGCACATCACAAAGCCTTCTTTTCCCGACGCCAGCACCAATGGCGCCTTCGGCAACGGGATTACAACCCCCGACGCCTTCTTCCCGTTCACCTCAAAATCGAACCTCGTCATTTCAATGTCTCCTCGTAAACTGGCTTCACATTAACCTGTCCCTTTAGCATCATAAGCGCCCTTTGATTCGTCATCCCGGCCCCTTTGTTAGAAGGCGAGAATGATAAGGAAAGCCTAAGCCGGGATCCATCTTTTCCAGAAAATGAGGGGGTCTTCACCCCCTTCGCGGGAACGGCTGGATCCCGGCTTATGCTCTTGTCCAGTATTGTGTTATTTCTGAAGAAGGGCTGGGAAGACGATGTCTTTTTCTCATAAATCCAAATACCAAAGAGAATCGAATTATCACTTACCCCCCTGGGGAAGTCAAACAATCACATGCAAGCGGCTTATATGACGACATCGCGATTTCTTTTTTTCTACGCAGAAAAATTCAGATTTTTGTCATCCCGAGCGAAGCGAGGGATCTCTACGGGATAATTAATAATCCCATAAATATTCTTCACTACGTTCAGAATGACTGCGGCCGAGGCCCCGGACGGAAGTCTGGGGTTACCTTACCGCGCCATGAGAAATATAGACGATGAATCACTTCCTCGTGTACAATGACTCACAAATTTATCGACGATGATAAACATATCAACCGCTCACATTGGCAGTTTGCCTCGAATTGGAGAAGGGACGGACCTTCAACGCCACAAACGGGGCACCACCCATTACGAACGGAAAGAAATTTCCGCCCACGCTTATCGTGATGTCGAGGAATCCGTCATTCTGGAATTGATTCGAGAACAAGAATTGATCGGCCTTGATGAGGTCACCGATGGTTTGGTTCGCTGGGAAGACCCGATTTCCCATTTTTGTTTCAAATTAAAAGGATTTGAAAGGGGCGGCCTCCGCCGATATTTCGACACGAACTTTTACTTTCGATCTCCCTTGATTGCCTCAAGACCGCGAGGTTCCACCCCCTTCCTTGTCAAAGAATTCAGCTATGCAAAATCCATCACCCATAAAAATGTGCGCCCCGTTCTCACCGGCCCTCTCACTTTGGCTCACCACACCCATTCCACTCTGAAAGGATATTCCAAAGCAAAGGACCGAATGATCTTTTTTTCAGAGATCATCGCGCAGGAAGTGAAAGCTCTCAATGACGCGGGCGCTCTTCGCATTCAAATTGACGAACCGGCCTTGGCCCAAAACAACAGCGACCTGCGAATGGCCCTCCAATGTCTTGAAAAAATCAACGCCAAGCGTGGGCAAGCCAAAATCATATTGGCCTTTCCTTTCTTTTCGATAAATTCCCTTGCCGACAAATTAAAGTCAATCCCCGTTCAAGGATTTAACTTTGACCTCACAGCGCTTCCTCTGATTTCTCCAAAAAAATTAATTCCGTTAGCGAAGGACCGAGAAATGGGCTTGGGTGTGGTCAGCGCCCTCAACACAAAGTTGGAAACATTGGAAGATCTTCGCTCGCTGATCGAGCCTTGGACCCCTCATTTTCCTTTCCTCTGTTTGACGCCCTCCTCAGGCCTTGAGTTTCTCCCCCGGTCCTGCGCCTTTGAGAAACTCAAAAGATTAAACGACCTGAAATTCGCGCTCGGTTCGCCTTCTCCAGAGGGGGTGGCATGAAAATGCCCGCGGTTCTTTCATTGCCTCTCCTCCCCACCTCCGCCGCCGGCGACCTGCCCAAACAAATTGAACTGACTGAACTGCGCCACCGCGTGGCCAATGGAATCAACCAAGCCACCGATCTGGAAAGAAAAGAAAAACTTTCCACAGAACTCTGGCTGAGGTATCAGGAAAAAATCGGGCTGGATATTTTGGTGGACGGCGAAATGAACAGAGGCGACATGATTCAATATTTCTCCAGCCGAATCTTGGGTTTTCAGGAAGGGGAGCTGGTTCGATGCTATGGGAACCGCTATTACCGTCGGCCGGTCATCAAACACAAACTTGAAAGTAAAGGCCCGTTGGTTTCAGAAATGTGGAAATACGCTCAACGCCTTACCAACAAACCCGTTAAAGCGGTTCTGACCGGTCCTTTCACTTTAATGGATTGGTCTTTTAATGAATATTACACCTCGCGAGAATCCCTCTGCCGAGACCTGACTAAAATATTAAGAACAGATCTGCTCAGGCTCATCGATTCGGGGGCTCAGATCATTCAAATCGACGAATTGGCGATTTCGGGCAATCCCAAAAACTTTTCACTGGCCAAAGAAGCCCTCAAAGAATTGCTGCGCGGGATAAAGGCCTACGTTATTCTTCGGTTTGGTTACGGAGATCTCTCCACGGTGTGGCCCAAGATGAAAAACCTCCCGGTCGACAATATCCACGTGCCTTTCGCCAACAGCCGTTTTATTGAACTCCCGCTTCTCAAGAAATTTCCAACGAACAAAGACATCACGATTGGATTTCTCGATTCTCACAACCGCGCAATCGAAACGCCGCGCGAAATGGATGCTCACATCAAAGCTGTGTTGAAAATCGTTCCGTTAAAAAGACTTTGGCTCTCAAGTGATGCGGGCCTTAAAACCCGCAGCGTCGACGAGGCCCTGGCCAAACTGACCGCCCTCACCCAATCCGCCGCAAAACACCGCCCGCACTGATTCTAACCATTCCCTCCGTCGATCCTCAATGTATAATCCGCCCCTATGATCACCCTTCGAAATATCAGCAAGTCTTTTGGGGCGCAAACTTTGATTGAAAACGCCTCTCTCCAAATCAACACGCGCGACCGGTTTGCCTTGGTGGGCCCCAACGGCGCGGGGAAGTCGACTCTCTTTAAGATCATCATGGGAACGGAACCCTTGGATGGCGGGGAGGTGTCCTTAAGATCCGGCGTGCGGTTCGCCTATCTGCCGCAAGAAACCCCGCACCTCTTGGGCAAACTCGTTCTCGAAGAAACATTGGGGGAAGAGGGCCACGATAACCGAAGGGAAGCTTGGGCGAAAAAGATTCTTATGGGGTTGGGCTTTAAAATCACCGATTTTTCCCGTCCTGTTTCAGAACTCTCCGGCGGATGGCAAATGCGTGTCATGATTGCCAAACTGCTGTTGGACGAACCCGACCTGCTCATGTTGGACGAACCCACCAACCATCTCGACCTGGAATCCCTCCTTTGGTTTCAAAACCACTTGCGCTCGTTCAAAGGCGCGCTCTTTATCATTTCTCACGACCGGGAATTCATTAATGCCGTCACTGAACGTATCGTTGAAGTCCGAAATCATCAACTCAACATTTACAACGGAACATTCGAACATTACCTGGCTCAAAAGAAAAAAGAGGAAGAGGATTTGATCAGCGCCTATAAACGGCAACAGAAGGAAATTGAGGATTTGGAAATTTTCATCAGCCGGTTTCGAGCCAAGGCCTCCTTGGCGGCCAGCGTCCAAAGCAAAATCAAATATCTGGAACGAATGGAGCGAATTGAACTCCCTCCAGAACAGAAAACCGTGGGATTTTCCTTTCCGCAACCCAAACGAAGCGGCCACAATGTGTTGGTGCTCAAAAATATCCGCCAATCCTACGATGGGATCCGCTATGTTTACGACGGACTGGACCTCACCTTGGAACGCGGTCAAAAAATAGCGTTCGTGGGGCCCAATGGAGCGGGTAAATCCACCTTGTTGAAATTGTTGGCGGGCCAAATCCCCTTTCAATCAGGTGAGAGGAAATTGGGATTTGATGTCGAGGTCGGTTATTTCTCGCAACACCGGGCGGCCATGTTTAAAAGTGGTCGAACCGTGTTTGAAGAAGCCTGCGATACCCGGCGGGCCCATTCCGAAACCACCATTCGAACCATCCTGGGAAGTTTTTTGTTTCAAGGCGACATGGTTTTCAAAAAAGTCGATGTGCTGAGCGGTGGCGAAAAAAGCCGGTTGGGCTTGGCCAAGTTGCTTCTTGACCCTCCCAACTTTATGCTCATGGACGAACCCACCACGCATCTCGATATCGCCAGCGTGGAACGGTTAATTGAAGCCTTAAAAGCATATGAAGGAACTCTCTGCATGATCAGCCACGACGTTTATTTCCTGAAACAATTGGCGGACAATGTGCTGCATGTCAACCAAGGAAAAGTCACTCTTTACCCAGGCGGATATGATTATTTCCTTCACAAAAAATCATTGGAGGAAGGAGAAGAGGCCGACCTTTTTAGAAGCGAGGAAGCCATTGAGGCCAGCGTTCATGAAGGAGAAACTCAACCGAAACCGTCAGCGCCTCAAGCGGGATCCTCAGGGCGAAAAACAAAAGAACAGAAACGAAAAGAAGCGGAAGAACGCAACGCGCGCTATCGCCAACTGAAAGAAGGGAAAACACCATTCAATGAAAAAGAACAATGGACCCAAGAAGAGAATGAAATCTTGACGGCTTTGGGCAACCCCGACACGCACAAAGACCCCTCCAAAATCGCTGAATTAACAAGACGGCTCGGCGACGTCCAAAAAAAGCTAAAAACTCTGCTATGAAATGGAACCGTGGGATCTTGGTTTTATACGAAGAAATGTTTGAGGGTCGCCGTCGCCCCGGCCTAGCTTTTAAGTGGAATGATGGTTGGCAAGTGTATAAGCCGGGGCCCAGTCGTTCCGGCAGAAGGTGTGATGGGATCACCTCCCCCTCCGGAGAGGCTGGGTCCCGGCTTATACTCTTCTTCGCGCACACATCCTTTAAAAAATGGGCCGGGACGACGGCGATGCTTGATCCCTTGTTGGGTTGCGGCGAAGCTGCACTATGAATATGACAATCCGCAGAGCGGTCTTTCTCCTCTGCTTATTTCTCCTGCCCGCTTCCTCTTTCGCCCTCCTGAAGGGCAGCCATGTCAAAGCCTCCTTGGTGTCGGAAGTGGAATCCATCCAACCGGGAACCCCTTTTTGGGTGGCGATCCGATTGGAAATGCAACCAAAGTGGCACACTTACTGGAAAAATCCCGGCGAATCAGGCGCTCCAACCGAAGTATCGTGGCAACTTCCCGAAGGGTTCAAGGCCGGCCCGCTGATATGGCCCACCCCCATTAAAATTGAATTGCCGCCCGTGGTCAGTTACGGCTATGAGGATGAGGTTTTGCTGTTGACTCAAATTTTCCCCCCGGCTGTTTTTAGAGACACCCGACCTTTGACCCTCAAGGCCCAAGTCGATTGGCTCGAGTGCGAGGTGGTCTGCATCCCTGGACAAGCGGAGGTGTCGCTCACGCTGCCTCTTTTGATCACTTCCCCCAAACCCCATATCGAATGGCAAGAAAGATTCAGCCGAACACGCTTTCAGTGGCCCCTTGAATCCTCTGAATGGTCCGTTCTCGCCTCCTCAACACGCGATGGATTTCGGCTCACAGTCAATTCCCCAAAAAATCCCCCAGATAAACCAGCTGATCTCCTGTTCTTCGCTGAAGACCCCAACGTCATTGCCTATGCCGCTCCTCAGAAGTTCACCCCCACTCCTCAGGGGGGCACGCTCGACCTCTTCAAGTCGGAGGCTTCCACTTCCCCCGTCACGTATTTGCGCGGCGTGCTGGTCACCTCCCTGGGATGGAGAGGCCCGGCTTCGGAAAAAGCGCTATCGATCAACGCCCCTGTATCCAAGAGCGAAGGTGTCTCTCCCACCAGCCTATGGCCAGGGTCTCTTCAGGAAACCAGGCCGGGACGACGGATTGCCTGGGCGCTCCTGCTCGCATTTATTGGCGGATTCATATTGAACCTGATGCCGTGTGTCCTCCCAGTGATATCGCTTAAGATTTTGAATTTCATTCAACAGACTTCCGGACACTCGAAAAAAATCGCCCAACACGGATGGGTCTTTGCAGCCGGGGTGATTGTTTCATTCTGGGCCTTGGCGGGACTTTTGATTGCGCTTCGAGCCAGCGGACAACAGATTGGCTGGGGTTTTCAAATGCAAAATCCTTTTTTTGTCGGATTCTTGTTTGTTCTTTTTCTGTTGTTGGCGCTCAACCTGTTTGGTTTGTTCGAAATCGGAACCAAACTCATCCAATTGGCCGGGGTCACGAAGGGCAAGTCCGGATTCGCCGGGTCGTTTTTAAACGGGGTTCTCGCCACCATCGTGGCCACACCCTGCACAGCCCCCTTTATGGGAGTCGCTTTGGGATTTGCGTTGGCCCAACCTCCGTTGGTTTCTTTTTTGGTGTTCACCTCGCTGGGACTGGGGATGTCGTTTCCGTATATTCTTTTATCGTCTCGGCCTGCGTTTCTTAAATGGGTTCCCAAACCTGGCCCCTGGATGATCAAGTTCAAATCTTTGATGGGTGTATTCCTATTGGCCACCGCCTTCTGGTTGGGATGGATTCTTTATCTCCAATTGGTCCCCAAACAAGAAAACACCCTTCAAACAAACCAAAGGGGCGGAATCTGGGAACCCTTTTCGGAGGAACGCGTTAAGGAGCTCAGAAATCAAGGCCGTATTGTCTTCGTTGATTTTACCGCGGCCTGGTGCCTGACCTGTCAGGTAAATGAACGGGTGGTTCTCAACTCTGAAGTTGTCTCACAAGCCTTCAAAGGAAAAAATATTGCCATGCTCAAAGCGGATTGGACGTCCCATGATGAAAAAATTACGTTGGCCCTTCAAAAATTTGGACGAAGCGGCGTTCCCTTCTATGTTCTTTACCCCTCCGCTGCCGACTCGCCGCCCATCACACTTC
The DNA here is from genome assembly GCA_022072025.1 of Elusimicrobiota bacterium. Taxonomy (NCBI): domain Bacteria; kingdom Pseudomonadati; phylum Elusimicrobiota; species Elusimicrobiota bacterium. Next base: position 268,497 of record JAJVIP010000009.1, on the reverse strand, counting down.
CTGAAATTTTGACAAATACAATCGTTTTGGATGCTATTTCAAAAATCCAATAAATAAAAAGGAGACAGAATATTATGAAGAAAAAATTCGTGTTCACCGCACTGGGATTGGCTCTGATGACCCTTGGATATGTTCAGGCCGAATCTCCCGCCATCGGCTCGAAAGCGCCGGATTTCTCGCTGATCGACACGCAAGGAAAAACACATGTGCTCTCGGATTATAAAGGGCGCGTGGTGGTTTTAGAATGGACCAATTTCGGCTGTCCGTTCGTTGTGAAACACTATGGAAGCAAAAACATGCAGTCCCTCCAAAAAAAATATTCAGACAAAGGGGTGATCTGGCTTTCGATTTGTTCTTCCGCCAAAGGAAAACAAGGGCAAATGTCTCCGGCAGATTGGAACAAAGAAATCGCTCACGCGGGAGCTCATTCGCTGGCCTATCTATTGGATGAAGACGGAAAAGTGGGCAGCTCTTACGACGCAAAAACCACCCCTCACATGTATATCATCGACGCGAATGGCAACCTTGTTTACAAGGGCGCCATTGATGACAAACCCACCCACAAACAATCGGATATAAAAGGCGCCAAAAACTATGTCAGTGCCGCCCTCGATGAGATCCTAGCGGGGAAAAAAGTAACAATCGCCACCACCGAACCTTACGGTTGCTCCGTTAAATACGCGAAGTAATTTCCTTCTCCTCACTCTCCTCTTTTGGTCACTGCCCCTCACCGCCAGCCCTCGGCTGGCGGTGATTGTGGTGGTGGACCAACTGCGTGCCGATCAGTTGGAGGAAAAACCAAACCTCATTTATAAAAAAGGGTTCAAGCGCCTTTTGGGTCAATCTCTTTATTACTCCCACGCCCAACTGGAACATATCCCAACAGAAACGGCGCCAGGGCATGCAGCCATCATTACAGGAAAACCTCCCGGAGAAACGGGCATTATTTCCAATGTTTGGTACGACCGGGAAACGAGGAAAACCATCACTTCTATTGAATCTCCTCATGGGGGCTTGGGTCCTGACCAACTGATGACCAAAACATTGGGAGATGTCCTCAAAGAAACCAACCCCCTGTCTCAAGTGGTTTCCATTTCATTCAAGGACCGCTCCGCCATTCTTTTGGGGGGACACAAGGCGGACATGGTCCTGTGGTTTGATGAAAAACTTCGGAAGGTAACCTCATCCAAAGCCTATGGCTCGACGCCAGACTGGGTCAATGAATTTAACACCCACTATCCCATCAAAAAGGAACTTTTTCCCTCACCTGAAATCGATGTCGCGACGTTTCGACTGGTGAAAAAAGTATTAGAAACCAGTTCATTGGGACAAGACGGAGCCTGCGATCTGCTGACTCTCAGTTTTTCTGGAACCGATTTGATCGGACACACCTACGGTCCTGACAGCAAACAAATAAAAGACCAACTTGGCGCTTTGGATGGGATTCTTGACGAACTCCTGAACCTCCTCCACCAAAAAACCAACGGGGATTTTGTATTGGCTCTAACATCGGACCATGGGGTTCTCCCTGTTCCAGAAAGCCCCGAAGGGAAAAAAATGGGAGCCCAAAGGGTGCGAAGAAGTGACCTGGAAAAACAACTGGAGGCCGCTTGCCAAGCGCTCTACCCGGAACCCCAATCCTCATGGATTGTGGGGTGTTTATTTCCCCATCTCTATTTAAATAAGCCTTTGGTGATAAAACGAGGACTTGATTGGGGCCGTTTCTTGCTTCAAATTCAATCGGAACTTAAGAAAAATAAAATGGTGGCCAGTGTTTATCTGAACAACCCTCTCATAGAACAGGACAAATTTTCCCGCATCTACCAACGCAGTTATTTTGCCGGACGATCCGGGGACCTGATGGTCCGGTTCAAACCCGGCGTCTTGGTCACCCCCTACAAGAGTGGAACATCCCATGGGAGTCCTTACGATTACGATGCCACCGTTCCGCTTCTTTTCTATGGGCAGAGTTTTAATCCTGAGAGGATCAATACGCCCGTTTCCATCGAACTTCTGGCTCCCACCCTGGCCAAAGTGATGGGACTGGATTTTAATTGACCCCATAAAAAAGGCCCTCCCCCATATTGATGAGGGAAGGCCTTTCAATTGAAACTTTGGTTAGTTTCGGTTTAGCAACCGCAAGGACTTTTTGGACCCATGATAGCCACCTCCTGAGAAAATTTTTCTTTCAATTTATTTCACGCCGGCGAAATATTCTTTCGCGCCCACCGGATCAGCCTTCATTGTTTTGGCGCCGGGTTTCCAGCTGGAAGGGCACACTTCACCGGTTTTTTCAACCTGCTGAAAAGCGGCCAGGACCCGAAGAGTTTCATCGGGATTACGTCCCACCGCCAAATCATGAACCACTTCATATACGATTTGACCTTTGGGATTGATAATAAACAGGCCTCGTAGAGCCAAACCGCCATCCGCCAACACTCCATAGTCACGCGCCACTTCTTTATTGAGGTCCGAGAGCAACGGATAATTGATGGCTCCCAAGCCTCCCTCTTTTCGAGGGGTGTTGATCCAAGCCAAGTGGGTGTAATGACTGTCCACCGAACAACCGATTATTTCAGCATTCAGTTTTTTGAACTCAGCAGCCTTATCTGAAAAATCGATGATTTCAGTTGGGCAAACGAAGGTGAAATCAAGAGGATAAAAGAAAAGAATGACCCATTTCCCTTTGTATTGAGACAAAGAAAGGTCTTTGAACTCATGACCCACGACGGCTTTGCCTTTAAACTCAGGCGCTGTTTTTTGTACCAGACTCATACGCAATTCTCCTTTTCATTCATTTTTTAAAATTTACTTGCTTGCGGCTTTTTCCTTGATGGTGACTTTTTTAATGCTGACCGGCGTCAAAGGACGGTCGCTGCCATCACGTTGAACTTTGCTGATTTTTTCAACCACATCGTAGCCTTGAACCACTTCACCAAAAATTGTGTGTCGATTGTTCAGCCATGGGGTAACGGCGGTCGTGATGAAAAACTGACTGCCATTTGTTCCAGGACCCGCATTGGCCATGGCCAAAATGCCCACCTTGTTAAAGGTTCGACCGGAAGCGAACTCATCTTCAAACTGATAACCCGGCCCGCCAGTTCCATTTCCGATGGGGTCTCCACCCTGAATCATGAAATTGGGAATCACACGATGAAAGATAAGCCCATCATAAAAAGGGCGTTTGGTTTTTTGACCCGTCTTCGGATCGGTAAATTCTTTGGTTCCTTTGGCCAACCCAACAAAATTTTCGACAGTTTTGGGGGCTTCTTTGGCGAAAAGATCAATGGTGAAATTTCCGAGAGAGGTTTCGAATACGACTGAGAGGTCTTGTCCGGTACTTGGCATGGCTTTTATGGTCTCCTTTTTTATGGTTTCCGCAAAAGAAGACGGCAGGGCGTTACAGGCAATCACAGCACAACACATCCATACTTTTAATGATTTCATGATCACTTCCTTTATTGGTCTTTTTTATTGGATTTTAAGACGTATCCAGCTAACAAACCCATTCCGAGGGCGATGGCGAGGCTTTTCCAGGGTTTCTTGCGCACATAGGTTTTAATTTCTTCCGGCACTTCATTCCATTCAACTTCGGCCATTTTTTCTTTTATCTTGGTGGCCTGTTCCTCAATAAGCGTTTTGAGCTTTTCTTTCCCTGCTTCATGTCCATTTTCCATAACAACCCCCTCAAAATTACTTCGGAAAGCGTGCAGTTTATCACTTTACCAAGCTATACTATAGGCCATGCATACAACCCAAGACCCTGAAAACAGTTCCATCCTTTTTCAATTGAAAAAGGTCATTACTGACGGCATCGATTATGCCGGCAGCGCGCTCACTCTTCTCCAAGCCCAGGCGACGGCGCTCGCCGCCGCAAGCGCCGCGTTCCTTTTTTTGGTTTTTTTCGCGGGATTGGCGGTGATTATCGCCTTTGCCTTGCTGAGCGTCGCGCTCGGCCTATGGCTAACCCATTTGACGGGTAGCGCCGGGTGGGCGCTGCTTATCATTGGAGGAATTTACCTGCTTCTGGCGGTCCTCTGTGGCGCAGTGGCGCTTCATTGGCTCAAACGCCTCAAATCATGATTTTTCCCAAAGTCAGCCTTTCTCAACTCAAATCCGATGTTCAAATTAAGAAAGCCAGTCTCGATGAAAGCGCCGGTCAATTGAAATCATCTCTCGCCGACATGAAAAATCCCTTAAATCTGATCAAAAAACACCCGCTGCTATTTTTGGGAGGAATCGGATCCAGTGTGGCTGCCCTCACCGCGACTGTCAAAACGCTCAACAAAGGAAAATGGTTTAAATATCTAACGTCATTGGCTGGAACCTATGTTCTTAGAAGAGTTTTCCCTTTGTTGGCTGATGGGGTGGCGGGTATTTTGTCCCATTCAAGAAAAGGGAAAAAAAGCGCTTAGGCTTGGACCACGCGGTTGCGGCCGGTCGCTTTGGCTTTATACAGAGCGCGATCGGCGCTTCCAATCAAAGCCTCAGCCGTCCGACCGTCTTTTGGGAAATGCGCCACGCCAATGCTCACAGTCACCTTTAAATTTTCAAATCCAGAGGGAATCACTTCATTCGCCACTCGTTGCCGAAGCGACTCCGCCTTTCGCATCATGCCCCCTTGTTCCGCGTGGGGCAATAACACAACAAACTCTTCCCCCCCATAACGGCCCACCACGTCGGTTTCGTAAAAAGATTCTCTTAGAATTTTTCCAACCCGCGTCAAAACCGTGTCTCCGGCGGCGTGACCGTGGGAATCATTGACCGCCTTGAAATGGTCGATATCGACCATCAACAAACTGAAAGGCGTTTGGAACAAGGCGGCCCGTTTTAATTCCTCTTCCAAACGGTCCATAAAAGGTTGACGACGGAAAACTCCGGTCAGTCCATCCTGACGGGATTGCATTTCCATCTGATTGAATAGAAGCGCCTTGGAAAGGGCCACCCCCAATTGAGCTCCGAACTCTTCAGCCGCCTCCAAATGTTCCTGGGTCGCAGGCTGAGCGGATTTGAGAAACAAGATTCCGCTTCGATTCTTTTCGCCCTGGGCATTTTCATTCATGACAGGGACCACCTGGACGGGAACAATTTCAGTGACTTGAGGCGGATAAACCAACCCAGCGGGGACCTGTGAAAGAGGGGAGAGGGGTGGCTCCTGGGCCCAATTCCCTCGCCGAAGAAGTTGTGTCCATTCTCCCCGTTCATCAACGGCATACAGCAAAAACTCAAACGCGCCAAAAATTTTCTGTATGCCTTGAGATAAACGAGGCGCCATGTCTTTCCAGGACAATGACTCCGCCAATGATTTGGCCACTCCATAAATTTGAAGTGAACGCTGTTCTTCCCGCTCTCCCTTCGCCACCGCTTCCTTGAGACCCGCATGACGGTTCTTGAGCGCATCAAACTCCAATTGGGCATTCCCCGACATTTCTCGTTCAATTTCCACTGCTTTTCGTTTATAGATTGACATGAAACCAAGGGTCCCCACCAAGACAATCCCCATATAAATTGAAAACCATAAAAATGGGGTCATGCCTGCACCTGATTTCGGCCATTGGATTTGGCTTTGTAGAGCCTCTGATCAGCTTGGCGGAACAATTGTTGCCCGCTGGTGGCATCTTCAGGAAAAGTGGCCACTCCAAAACTGGCCGTGATGGAAAGATTTTTTCCTGCCCCGCCAAATACCTGGGCTTCAAGATCTTTTCGGATTTGTTCAGCCAAAAGACTGGCTTCCCGGTGAGGAGTGTGAAGCAAAAGAAGCGCAAATTCCTCCCCGCCATAACGGGCGATAATATCGACATCTCGAACATTACGGTCCAACACATGAGCCAAACCTTGAAGAATGAGATCTCCCATTTGGTGCCCCTGGGTGTCATTGATATTCTTGAAGTGATCGACGTCCACCAACACCAGTGACAAAGGTTGATTGTACCGACTGGCCTCTAAAATGGATTGTTCCAATTGATCTTGAAACGCCCGATTGGTCAGAAGTCCTGTCAGATGGTCGCGCAGAGCCGTCTGCTGAACCTGGTGAAATAAAACACAATTGTCCATGGCCAACGAGGCCAAATTGGCCAGAATCTCAAGCAATCGCAAATCATCACGCGTGAATATTTCTTTACTGCGGGGATCTCCCCCCAAACGCAATACCCCAACCACGGATCGTTGGGCCAAAATCGGAACCGCGAGCTGAGGCGGGCCTTTCATCACCTCACTGGGAACCAAAAGCGGTTGACGCCGCTCAACCACGTAGGAATCGATCGCATCAGGTTTTTGCCCGTAAGAAATCTGAACAAGATGAGAAGGGAACAACAGTTTGGCGATTTCAATGAGGCGAGATTGAATGGCGGTGGGGTCCAAAAGTGATCCCATCCCCCTTGCCGCCTCCGAAAGTAAACGGCGCTGCTCAGACCTTTTCGCGAGCACCTGTTTACGGCTTTCATAAAAAGAAACTTCTTGAGAGAGGAAATGGGCCTGATTGCGCGTTTCATCTTGCAGTTTTAACCGCTGTTGGTTGAGGGCTATCCATTTTTCGCGAGAGAAATAAATCAGAGCAAAACTGAGAAGGGTGGCCAAAACTGCCAGGCCAAAAAGCAGGGTGGAATTAATCTCCGCATTCATGAAGGATGGCCTCTTTAACGGAACGAACCAACCTTCGCACATCAGTATCGGCCATGACAGGAGGAGGCATAACAACAATCACATTGCCCAAGGGCCGAAGCCATATTCCATCCCGCAGCAACCGTTTACAAACGCGGTTTCCCATTCTCATGGTTGCGGGGTAAGGTGTATTGGTTCGTTTCTCTTGAACCAGCTCCACCCCCGCCATAAGTCCAGCTTGGCGGATGCTACCGACATGAGGGAGAGGAAGAAGAGTTTCAAGTTCATCCTTCAAAAGATGGGCTTTCCGACGCGTTTTTTCAAGGAGTTTTGTGCGATCGATGAGTTTCAAACTGGCTCGCGCCACAACACATCCCAATGGGTGCGCCGTGTAACTGTGTCCATGGAAAAAAGTTTTAAATTGTTCATAGGGCGCCCGAAAGGCCTGGAAGATTTTCTCCGTCGTCATCGTCACGGCCAAGGGAGAATAGCCGCCGGTAATGGCTTTGGCCAAACAGAGAAAATCAGGAGAAACTTTTTCTTGTTGAACCGCAAACAAGCTGCCCGTTCGACAAAAACCGGTGGCCACCTCATCGGCAATCATGAGCACCTTGTGTTGACTTAACAATCGCCTAAAACCCGCCACATAACCCGGCGGCATGACCCTCATTCCCCCCGCGCCTTGCATCACGGGTTCGATGACTCCCGCCGCAATTCGAGAACCTTTGGATTGAAGAATTACCTTCACACTCGCCAAACATTCCCACCGGCATCCCGTTTCCTCCCGGCGGAGTCCTGGCCGAGGGATTTCGCTTATCTTTTCTCCCAACCGAAATCGGTTCTGGATTTTCTTCTTATTAAATGGACAACGAAAACAAGCAGGGGCCATCGCGAAATTTGTTTTAAAAAGAAGCGGTTTGAATTTGGAGTGAAAAGCCCCCACGCCTCCCACCGACACCGCCCCGATGGTATCCCCATGATAGGACCCTTCCAAAGCCAAAAATTCTTGACGCGTGGACGCGTTACCGGGCGTGGCTTTTTCAATCCAATATTGAAAAGCCATTTTGAGAGCCGCTTCTACCGCGGTGGCTCCATTATCGGAAAAAAAAGAACGGGTGAGTCCTGTTGGCGCCACCCAGGCCAAATCGCGAGCCAATTCAATGGCGGGAACATGCGACAGCCCCAAAAAAGTGGAATGAGAAATTTTGTCGATTTGTTTTTTGAGGGCCCGGTCCAAAACAGGATGGCGATGGCCATGCAAGTTCACCCACAGGGAAGACACGCCATCGAGATATCGGTTTCCCTTTATATCGTGAAGGTACGCCCCTTTCCCGGAATTGATAATCAGCGGTGTTTCTTTTTCCCATTCAAACTGCTGAGTGAAGGGATGCCAAAGATAACGCCTATCCCACTGAGCGTATTGATTGATTACTTGAGCTTGTCGAACCACATTGTGATCGTTTTGAGGAGTTCCGTATCAAACATCCCCACCCCATGTCCGGACTTTTGACTCTTCAGGAATTGGGCGTGAGGGGCTTTTGAAACCAGTCGTTGGGAGCTTTGAAAGGAATAGACATCCGAGGGATGAGCGACAATGAGGAGGGGGTTGTCTTTGACAGCGGGCAGGTCCAATTCAATTTGAACACCTTGATAATCAAGGCCGGGGGAGAGAAGCAACAAAGCGTGGCGCCCCTGAGTCAAGGCCGCATATTTGAGACAAACATTGGCTCCCACACTGGCTCCGGCCAAGGCCACCCCCTTTCGATCAATTCCTTTCGTTTGTTCCAGAAATCGAATGGCGGCGCCCACGTCGTCCACCCACTTTTGCCAGGAGGTTCCAGGGGGACGCGAATCATAGGCCAAGACCCCCATTCCATTCTTCTCAAGATTCTCAATCAAGGGGGTCCATTCTTCTTTCACGGAGGCAAGACCATGATGCATGACAACGGTTGTTTTGTGGGAATGGGGTTTCACAAACAAAGCATGGAGAGTGGTCCCATCGGGTGTTTTGAATGAAACTTTTTCAGCCGCTTGGCCATTGACCATCCCAGTCAAGAGAAGCGCAAGAGAGACAATTTGAAATCGAGACGATCCAGCTCTCAAGGCAGGAAAGGCCAATGAAACAGCCCTTGCTTTGTTAAAAATCGCGCCAACGCGTCAAATTCGGATACAAAACTGGATTTATGCGGAACCACCATCACTTTGCGATCCAATATTTTCCTCAACACTTCTGGGTTGGTTTGTTCAGCTCGCGTTTTTCCTTGATAGTTATTCAGGATCACTCCCGCCAAGGGAATTCCCTCTTTTTTAAGAGCATTGACGGTGAGCATCGTATGGTTCAACGTTCCCAAGTCGGGATGAGCCACCACCACCGCAGCGAGTTTCATTCGTGAAATCAAATCGATTACGAACAGATCTCTTTTGATGGGAACCATCAGCCCCCCCACTCCTTCGACCACCATAAAATCATGGCGGCGACAAAGCTCCCGATAGGCGACAGTGATTCGGTGAAGATCGATCTTCTTCTTTTCTTGCCGCGCGGCCGGCCAAGGGGCCATGGCGGCTTTAAAACAAATGGGATTGATTAAATCCAAAGAATCACTGGTAGCGGCGGCTTGCCTCAAATGAAGAGCGTCTTCTGAAATCCATCTGTGTCGCCCTCCGGGTTCTCTGCGCGGATCTCCCCACGTGGCCACCGGTTTCATGACGCCCACATTAAAACCTTTGTGTAATAGAGCGCGGGCGATTCCTCCGGCGATAATGGTTTTTCCGCAATCGGTGTCCGTGCCGGTAACAAAAACACCTTTAATTTGACGTGACAATCTGGCCTCCTTCAAATGCATGAATGAGTGAATCGACAGAATTTAAAACGGGAAGTGAAATTGACAACCGCACCCGCCCCTCGCCAACGGGAACTGTGGGAGGGCGAATGGAAGGTACAAAAAAACCCTGGGACAATAAATAATCCGATAGAAAGCGGGTGGCTTCCACGCTTCCCACCTTCACAGGAATGATCTGGGAGGTGCTGCCTAGACAATCAAATCCCATTTTTTTTAGCTGATGCCGAACCTGCTCTGAAACGCGGGCCAATTCGGAACGCTCCTTTTCATGAGTGGGAACCAGACGAAGCGCGGCCAAAGCGGCCGACGCCATGGCGGGTGGCAAGGCCGTGGTATAGGCAAACGAACGACAGCGCGTCACCAGAAAATCAATCAAGGTTTGGGAGCCCGCCACGAACCCGCCTTGACTGCCCAATGTTTTTGAAAGAGTGCCCACATGGACATCGATTTGACTGAGCAGGCCTTCTAGAGCGGCCAATCCTTTTCCTTCGGGTCCCACCACGCCCAGGGAATGGGCTTCGTCCAGATAAACCCAGCAGTCCCATTCTTTGGCCAAACGCACCAATGCCTTGAGATCGGGGCGGTCTCCATCCATCGAGAAGAAGCCTTCCGTGATCAAAAGAGCCCGGCGACCCTTGGCTCGTTTTTTCTTGAGCCGCACTTCCAAGTCGGCCATGTTGTTGTGATCAAAAGCGGAAAAATCAGCCCCGGAGAGACGAACCCCATCGATCAAGGAGGCATGCGAAAGTCTGTCAAAAAAAACAATATCCTGGGCCGAGACCAAAGCTGGAATGATCCCCGTGTTGGCATGATATCCAGAACTAAAAACCAACGCGGCCTCTTTGGACAGAAAGGCGGCCAAAGCTTTTTCCAACTCGCTGTGAGCGCAGACCGTCCCTGCCACCAAGCGCGAGGCCGTCCCTCCGGCCCCAAACTGTTGAAGCGCCGCTGAAGCGGCGTCAATCACGGCGGGATGAGAAGCCAGCGAAAGGTAATCGTTTGAAGAAAAATTAATGAGTGAGGACTCATCACGATTGCGCAGAGAACGCGCCAACCCCTTGAGGCGAAGATCTTCCAATTCCGACTCAAGGTCTTTCCTCAAGAAACCCTCCCGAACAACACGGCCCCCATCTGTCCGCCGAATCCATAGGAAAGAGAAAGGGCCGAAGAAAGGGCCGCCTTTCGGCTTTGATGCGGAACACAATCCAAATCACAGTCCGGATCGGGCGAATCCAAATTAAGTGTGGGAGGAACCACTTGATCTCTCAGCGCCAACACCGCGATAGCGGCCTCCACCGCTCCGGCCGCTCCCAACAAATGACCGGTGGCGGCTTTGGTTGAACTCACCAAAATATCTTTGGCCTTTTTCCCAAAGGCCCGATGAATTCCCCGGGCTTCAACCAAATCATTAAAAACGGTTCCTGTGCCATGGGCGTTGATATAGTCGGGAATTCCGGGTCCAGGATTCACCTGCGTAATTAATGAAGACACCGCTTCACCCGAGGGATCAAAACGCAAAACGTCACGCGCGCTCTGGCGGAGGGCCACGTTCAACACTTCAGCCAAAGGTCGATGCCCTCTTTTTTGAACTGAAGCTTCAGATTCCAACACCATCACAGCGGCCCCTTCGCCCATCACAAACCCTGACCGATTTTTGTCAAAGGGACGAGCCGAGGCCACTCCATTTTTTTCATCAGCCAGCACGCCCATCTGCTGAAATCCGGCCCGATAAAATTCATTGAGACTTGATTCGGAAGCCCCCACCAAAACGATTTCACAAAGGCCCGTTCGAATCCATTGAACGCCCATTTGAAGGGAGGCGATACCGGTGGCACAGGCCGCGACGAGATTGGAGGACGGCCCCTCCAACCCAAACTCCCGCGCCACAAGAGATTCGGAAGACCAACCAAAAAAAGAAGAAAACAACAGAGTGGAATCGAACAGTCCCCCCCCACGTTGTTCAGTGGGGGGGATCGGGGGGGGTTGAAGGAGGGGTTTGCTTTGGCTCACCGCGCATCCAATATTTTCACCGCGAATATCATTATCAGAAAGTCCCGCCTGCCTCAGCGCTTCAGCGGCGGCAAGAAGGGCAAAATCTCCCATTCGTGAACGCGCGCCATTGGGAGAAAAATCAAAGATGCGGGCCTCCAACCCATTTTGGCTTTTCAGGATCCCTGTTTTCCCCTCCAGCAACGCCTGCCATGTCTTCTCACAAGAAGCCCCCAATGGAGAAACCATCCCGATGCCAGAAACATAAATCCGCGGGGAGACAGTCATAACAAGCGTGATTCAAACGCGAACACTTGACCGCTGACCGTTTTAAGGCCGGCCACCTGAGTGACGAATTCCGCCATTTCGTTTTTGTCTGGCATTTGAGGCAGAAGATGTTGCGAGCGAATGTCCTTTTCAATCTTGTCCCACACATCGCGATTCAAGTCGGTCACATGAAAACCAGGGAGAACCGCATTGGCCCGGATGTGATGGGCTCCCTCTTCGATCGCGGTGGTTTTGGTGAAATTGATCAAGCCCGCTTTGGCGGCCGCGTAGTTGGCGGCCCCACGGGCCCCGCGGGCCGCAATATAGGAAGCGATGTTGATGATGCAGCCTTCTTTTTGTTTCCGCATGAAGGGGATGGCGGCCCGCGTACAATAGAAGGGACCGTCCAAGTTCACGGCCATCACGTCGCGCCATTCCTCATCGGTCATTTTCACGATGGTGCGGTTGCGGACGTTGCCGGCGTTGTTGACCAGAACGTCCAAGCGCCCCCAGTCATTGGCCAATTGATAGAACATCGCGTTGACCTCTTTGGAGGAACTCACGTCCGCCTTAAGAAGCAAAGTCTTGACTCCCATTTTTTCAATTTCGCGAGCGACGGTTTGGGCGGCGACGTCATTGGCCCTGTAGTTTAAGCCAATCGAAAATCCTTTTTTCGCGAAAGCCAACGCCAAAGCCCGACCCAACCCCCGGCTCGCGCCGGTTATAAGAGCAACAGAAGCCTGCGGGGTCATCAGTTGGAGAGTGAAGCGGTTTCCTTCAAATCAGCGCTGGGCTTTGGTTTTCCAAGAACCTTGTCAATGAAATCCTCGGATTGTCCCTCCACTTGGAAACCCAGATCGCGAATCATCTCAAGGTCCGACTGAGGCGGTTGGCCCTGGGTGGTGAGGTAATCTCCAATAAAAATGGAATTGGCCATCATGAGTCCAAGCGGCTGCAAATGTCGCAAATGAACTTCACGGCCTCCAGAAACCCGCAATTCCGCCGTGGGATGCACCAGTCGAAAAAGCGCCAGAATCTTCAAACACCGCAGCGGGGTTAAGTGATGGACCTGGGCCAAGGGGGTTCGATCAACGGCCACCAAGAAGTTAACCGGTATGGAGTCCACATTTTTCTTTCTCAGCACAAACGCCATCTCACCAATATCGGAATCCGTTTCCCCCATTCCCACAAGAACACCTGAACAAGAGGACAACCCGGCGCATTGAGCTTTCTCAACTGTTTCCAATCGATCTTGGTAGGTATGAGTGCCGCAAATTTTTTCATAATGGGTTTGACTGGTGTTGATGTTGTGATTGTACGCTTTAACTCCCGCCGACTTAAGCTGATCTGCCTGGCCGCCAGAGAGAAGCCCCAAACAGGCGCACACCTCAAGCTGGGGATGTTTTTCTTTCAGGGTTTTAACGGAGTCACAAAATTCACTCATCTCGCGTTGGCTCGGTCCTCGCCCGCTGGCCACCAAACAGGCCCGACTGGCGCCCACCTTCATTCCCCTCTCGGCTTGACGAATCATTTCATGGGTCGTCATTAACGGATACTTGGGGATCGGGGCTTCAGACACTTTGGATTGAGAACAATAGTGGCAATCCTCCGGACACAATCCACTTTTCACATTCACCAAATAGTTGAGTTTAACTCGTTTCCCAAAATACTTTTGGCGAACCGCGCCCGCCGCCGCAACAATCTCCATGACCCGAGAATCAGGGGACTGTAAAATATCCAAGGCTTCTTGAACCGTAAGAGCCTCATTTTTTAACGCTTTATTGGTGATTGATGTTAAATCCATAACTTCTCCTTTCGTCGAACCACACCGCTTTTAACCTTTCGCCGACGACAGAGGCAATCATACAAGTCCGTCTCCCCAAACGCACACAAAAAAAGGCCCGCCCCCCTTTTTTTGGAGGACAGTGACCTCTTAACGGGGGAGGAGGAGTTAAAGGGTTTGCGGGGCGCTCACGCCCAGGAGGTTCAACCCTTGAGCGACGCGGCGCCGGATAGCGTCCACAAGACCCAACCGGAAATTTCTAACCGTGGGATCCTCTTCCAGAACGCGGCATTTTTCATAAAAGCTATGAAACTTCCCCGCCAATTCTTGCAGGTATCCTGTCAGGTGATGGTTCGAAAGATCCCGCGCGCACGTCTCGACGGTTCGGTCAAAGCTCGCCAAGAAGATCAGGGTTTCTTTTTCGATATCCGTCAAAGGTTCTTTGAGCAGAGGGGGTTGACCGGTCTCTCTCGCGAAAGTCCATCCTCGTTTTTCCGCCTCTCTAAAAATGGAACAACAACGGGCGTGTAAATATTGAACGTAATAGACGGGGTTGTCGCTCGCCTGTTTCTTGGCCAAATCCAAATCGAATTCGAAATGAGCCCCTGGGCTGCGCAGTGCGAAGAAAAACCGTGTGGCGTCACACCCCACCTCATCCACCACTTCTTGAAGCGTGACCACGTTGCCAGCACGCTTCGACATACGCGCCCCTTTGATGGAAATCATCTGATTGAAAACCACTTCCAACTTGCTCGCGTCCAACCCAATCGCCTGCAACGCTCCTTTAAGCCGCTGAGCGTATCCATGATGATCCGCCCCCCAAATATTGATGAGTTTGGAAAACCCGCGAGACAACTTATCAGCATGATAAGCCAAATCAGAGGCAAAATAGGTGGGCGCTTCATTGGCCTTTTGCAACACCCGGTCTTTTTCATCCCCAAATTGAGTGGCGCGGAACCACGTAGCCCCCTCTTGATCATAAGCCAAGTTCTTATCGCGCAATTCTTGAATCAATTTCAAGACGGCGTTTTTCTTATGAAGAGAGGATTCACTGAACCATTGATCAAACTTCACGCCAAAATCCGCCAATGTTTTTTGAATGATTTTTAAGTTGATCGCGCTGGCGTAACCGGCGGCGTCTGTTTCATCAAAAATCATTTGGGCGGGCTGAACGGGGTTAAACTTCTTTCCCTCGGTCAACGCCTGTTTGGCAATGTCGATCACATACTCCCCCCTGTATCCCTCCTCTGGAAAGGAGACTGTTTCTCCCTGGATTTCTTTGATACGGGCCTCCACCGACAGTCCCAAATTCCGAATTTGACCGCCCGCATCGTTGATATAAAACTCCGCGTTTACCTCATGTCCCAAATAGCGAAGAATGCGGACCAAAGAATCCCCCAGCGCCGCCCCCCGACCATGGCCCACGTGCAAAGGACCTGTGGGGTTGGCCGAAACAAACTCTAAAAGAATTTTCTGTCGATCATTTGTGATGGGCCCATATTGTCCTTTCAGAAAATCCTGAAGCTCCGATTGGAAAGCTTGATCGGTCAACCAAAAATTCAAAAAACCGGCCCCAGCAATATCAATTTTCTGGATCCAGTCTGTTTGAGGAAAAGATTTGATCATCTGTTCCGCCAAGGAGCGAGGAGACGTTCCCACCCGTTTGGCCAAGGCCAATGCGACGTTGGTGGCCAAATCACCGGGAACGCGCGGAGGAGGATTGGTGAGATCAAATTCGGGCAGATCGGCTTCTTTTCCTTGAGACGTGAGGACGTCCATGGCACAGGAGGAAATGAGTTTTTTGAGTTCAATAAGAATCATTTGAAGAAGGGAACTTTATGATTTTTTGCGGACGCGTTTTCGGACCGAAGGTTTTCTTTTGACCGGAGATCGTTTGAGGGGTTTTGAGGGAGATCGTTTGGACTTTTTGATTTCCGGGGCTTTATTTTTATCGTCACGCCAATCGATAACCCGTCCCCGTTCCCAAAGTTTTTCCATGGCGTAAAAGTCCCGTGTTTTTTGGTCCATGATATGAATGATCATGGATCCGTAATCCAACACACGCCACAGATGTCCCCGTTGGCCATCGGTTCGTTTGAGGATGGCTCCGGCCAATCGCAACGCCTCTCGAATGGCATCTTCGATGGCTCGAATGTGAATGTGCGTAGACCCCGTCACCAACAAATAACAATCAACCAAAGAGGATTCTTTTCTGACGTCCATCGCCAAAATATTTTCGCCCAATTTTTCATCGGCCACCTGGGCCGCCAAACGGATATCTTTAAAAATCGAAGGAGCGCTCACAGAGAGGCCCCCATCTGCTTGTTGCGTTCCAACAACCGCCGTGATTCTTCTTCTTCTCGGTGTTGGGCCGTGGCCAATGCTGGCGCCATGACGGAAGAAACGGTCTCCATCATCTGACGTTCACCTGCATCAAATTGATTTTTTTCAGATAGGGTCACAAACAGTCCTTGTTTTTGTTGAAGCATGTCCACAGAAGAAATTAAACACTTTTCTTTCTTCCAGGGAAGGGTTTGAAGCGAGGGATCGAGAACATCGGGGAATTGAGCTGACAAAGTCCCTTCCACCACCAGCTTCGTATATTCGTCATTAAACATGTTCCATCGATAAAAAGCCACGGATCTATGTTCCCCCAAATCCAACTTCAACTGACCCACAACGCGTTTGGCCAATTCTTCCACAGTGGCGGCATTGGCCACTGCTCGCGCCACTTCATAGACCGTCACCAGTTCCCGGGTGGTGGCCCTTAATCGGTTGCTCAAACCCATTGAGACATTCATCACCTCTTCAATCGCGGCGGAGGGACGTGTGCGAATCAACTCGTCCAAGGTGGCCCTTGAAAGCGGGAGGAGGGTGGTGTCTTCGGCAGCCGTGACGGTGGCCGAATGAGGAAGCCCTTGAAGAAAAGCCATCTCCCCAAAGAATTCTCCGGCTCCCAAGCGGGCCACAGTTTTTGTTTTCATTTCCCCTTCAAACGCCTTCTTTTCTACCAACACCTGCCCACTGACGATGAGATAAAGTGTCCCACCCAACTCTCCTTCACGACAAATCACTTCTCCCGCTTTAAATAATTTATCGCTCATAACGCGGCCTTTAGTAAGCGGCCCCGGAGGCCGCGGATCGCACTTTGGCGGGATCTCTGGCTTTGATCACCGCATCTTCAATATTAATCTTTCGTGCTTTCACAAGATCTTCGAGAGATTTATCGAGAGACATCATCCCAAACTTGGCTCCCGTATCAATGGCGTTGTAAATCATGTGGATTTTTCCCTCGCGGATAAGATTGGAGATCGCGGGGGTCACAATCATGATCTCGCGGGCGGCCACTCGCCCTTTTCTGTCAGTTGTCGGAATCAAAGTTTGACAGATAACCGCTGACAAAACAGACGCCAATTGCACGCGGACCTGCTGCTGTTGGTGAGGAGGGAAAACGTCAATCACTCGGTCAATGGTTTGAGGAGCGTCCGTGGTATGAAGAGTTGCAAAAACCAAATGCCCTGTTTCGGAAGCGGTGATGGCCAAAGAGATGGTTTCCAAATCTCTTAATTCGCCCACCAAAATAACATCGGGATCTTCTCGCAGAGAAGCTTTGAGCGCATTGGCGAACGACTGCGTGGTCGTTCCCACCTCCCGTTGTCGAACAATGCATTTTTTTGACTCATACACGAATTCAATGGGATCTTCTATCGTCAGGATATGATTGGTTCTTGTGGAATTAACGAGGTCAATGAGCGCCGCCAACGTGGTGGTTTTTCCTGATCCGGTGGGCCCCGTGACCAATACAAGCCCGCGAGGCAATTTGGACAAATCTTCCATCACTGGAGTAAAACCCAAATCTTTGGGATTGGGAATCACTGAATTGATCACGCGCAAAACGGCTTCAATTCCCTGCCGACCCATCAAAACATTCACCCGAAAACGCGCGGAGCCAGGCACCGAAAAAGAACAGTCCAACTCTTGCCTTTCCTCAAATTTTCGTCTCTGTTGATCAAACAAAATGGAATAGATGAGCCTTTGGGTGTCTTCGGGTTTTAGGGGCTCGTAGCCCTCCAGCGCGACAATTTCACCCAAGATCCGAAGCATGGGAGGTTTGCCGACAAGGATATGGACGTCTGAGGCATTTCTCTCAACGGCGGTCTTTAGGATGCCTAAGAAATCTATGGCCATGGTTTCTCCCCTTTTCTTCGAGTTTAGAGTTTGAGATTTGAAATTTAGAGTTTTTAAATCAAACTCGAAGTCTCAAATCTCAAACTCGAAACAAACTCCAAATCTTAAACTCGAAATATTTTTAAGGAACTGTTGTTCCCATGTAATTCTGCCCGATTACCACATCCACATCAACCAAGGCCTTAGGATTGGGTTCGGAGTGATAATTTTCAACCCCCATTGTCGCCGCCACCAATTTGGCGTTTTCTATTTGCCCCATGCGGTCAATCACCCGCGTCTGTAACTGTTGATTACCATAATTGCCCCAATCAATAACATCATAGCCGGCTTGTCGTAAAAACTTGGTCATCTCATAACCCGCGCCTGATTTCCCGGAAGCGTTCCACACCTTTACGGTGATCCGGCCAGATTGAGGCACAATGGTTTCCTCCACTTGACCGACAGGAAGCCGACCAAGAAACAACAAAGAAACCAATTGTTCGATGTTTGATTTCTTTGGATACCAAAAGACCCCGGAAACCTGTCCTGGCAAAACGTAAAACCCCACATCGTCTGAACGAACGCGCCGGCAAGCCGACGCCAAATAAAACACATCCCAAAACGACATATTCGATCGGATGGTCGATTTGATGATTCCTATTAATTCGGGCAACCGCAAAATCATGACCGGGTTGGCCAACCGACGCAAAGCACTCCGGATAAATTCTTGTTGACGAAAAATACGGCCGCGGTCTCCCGTTTGACCGCGAAACCGGACATAATGCAGGGCCTCTTGCCCTTTCATGAGATAGCGGCCCGGTTCTTTGTGGAAATGGTAATTCCCCGCATAATCATCGTAATGCATGGGGGTTTTCACCTCCACCCACACGCCCCCCAACAAATCCACCGTCCGATTAAAACCAGAAAAATCTATTTGAACAAAATAGGGCAACAAAGGGACGAAATCTGAACTGCTGAGCAAATGGGTGACTCCTTCCAATACCTTTTGGGATGAATAAACCACATCCTTGGACTTGCGAAGGTTATATCCATAAATTTCATTGATCCGTTTGAAACGGTAGCCAGGCAAGTCAATTCTCGTGTCCCGAGGAATGGAAAGAACGCTGATATAGTTTTTAACGGGCTCAAAGAGCCCCAACATCAAGGTATCTGTATGACGTGAAGAATCGGCCGCATCCACACCAAAAATAAGAATGGGAATTCGTTCCCCCCTGGCCAAAACCGCCGCGACCGGCGACCTTGTGGCTCCCAGCAAAGAAGCCAAAATGAGCGCCAGAAAAATCAAAGCGGTAAACCGCTGCCATTTAAGTTGTCGCGCTTGGAGGGACCCGTTCACTTTTAACATCCCCCCACAACTTGATTCCACACTTGGATAACCAAAGGATGAAGAGGTTTGGACTTGAGCAAATGCCAGCCAATCTTTCGCGCCAGTGTTTCCCGAAAACCTTGCTCCAAATTTTTTATGGCGATTTTCCGGATCATTGCCGCGGAGGAATAGGCCCGTCCGGGGGCCGAGAAGTCGGCCACGAAAAGGATTTTTTCTTCAAGTCCCATTTTTTTCCGCCCCAATGTGTGGGAAGAAATGGCCCGAAGATCTTTTTTGTTCGTGATCCATTTTTTTTGTTTGGCCACCTCCGCGCTTACATAGGCGTGCAACATATTGGGAGAGGTCTTCAAAATAAAAGAAAGGTTGGGAATGGACAATCGACGTTTCTTGACATATTTCTTTAGTTTTTTAGGAGACCATTCCTTCGCGTAATCATGAAGCAAACCCGCCAGACGCGCTCGCTCGACCGACCAGCCGTGAGCCCGTCCCAATTGAGCGGCCCACTCCGCCACACTGAGGGAATGCCGATACCGGGATGCGGACTGTCGGTCCATCAGTTTTCGGGATAATTTTTGAAATAGAGCCTTGTTATTTTTTCCCATAGAGCTGGTGAGCCCGAATGAACCGTTCTACAGTCACGGGAAGACCCTGCGGTTTTTTATGCGTCGCCAAATCCTGGCGAATTCGGCTTGAGGATATTTCCGGAAACATTCCTTTCAGAAAAAATATTTGCCCAATCACGCCGCTCATCTCTAAAGAAGTTCCTGGCCTTCGACCCACCACCAAGGTCGCCAACCTGAGGATATGGTTGTGAGATTTCCACTTTGAGAACGAAGCCAGCGCGTCCGAGCCCAATATCAGAAAAAGATCGTGCGTGGGGTTCATCTTTTTATAGGTGGAGAGCGTGGTCACCGAATAACTGGGCCCAGGCCTATTTATTTCCCACTCCCCCAGCTGGATTTTTTCCTGGTCTTTCAAGGCCAATTTCAACATGGCGGCGCGCAATTGAACGGGAGTGAGATTGTGATCCAACTTAAACGGAGAACGGGGCGACAACACCAAATAAACGAGATCCAACTCCAATTGTTTTAAGGCCGCTTTGGCCAAAGCCAAATGTCCCTGGTGAACAGGGTCAAAAGTGCCGCCCAAAAGACCGATTTTTTGTCGCCTCTTCATATCCGCAATGAACTTTTTTTATTCGCGAATTTGACCATCGCCTTCGACGATGTATTTCGTGCTGGTCAGTTCACGCAAGCCCATGGTTCCACGGGCATGCAGTTTCTGAGTCGAAATTCCGATTTCGGACCCGAACCCAAACACACCTCCATCATGAAGCCGGGTGGAGGCGTTCACCATCACACAGGAGGAATCGACTTCCCGTTCAAACTTTTCGGAGGCCTGCTTGTCTTCCGTCACAATGCTATCGGTATGGCCTGATCCATACCTGTTGATATGTTCTATGGCTTCTTCCAAGCTGTCCACGACTTTCATGGAAACAATTTTGTCGTGATATTCAGTCCCCCAATCCCGCGGACTGGCCGGCTTGGCTTGTGGGATAAGGCCCACGACGCGATCATCACCGCGCATTTCCACACCCGCCTTGATATATTTTCCGGAAATTTTGGGAAGAATATCCCACATCATTTGCTCATGGATGAGCAAGGACTCCATCGCATTGCAAACTCCCGGCCGCTGAACTTTTGAATTGAAGGCGATATTCACTGCCTTCTCCATATCGGCCGCCTTATCAATGTAGACATGGCAAACCCCTTTTCCATGTCCCAACACCGGAACACGGGAGTGAGATGAAACATCCGCGATCATTTCTTCGCTGCCCCGTGCGATGATAAGGTCCACTTGCCCATGAAGCTGAGTTAATATCCTCGTACTTCGCCGATCTTGGGGCGGAAGCATTTGGATGGCATGAGCCGGAACACCGGCCTTGAGGGCCGCCTCGGAAATCAATGAAACAATTTTCTTATTGGAGTGAAACGCTTCGGACCCGCCTCTTAAAATAACCGCATTCCCCGATTTTAAACAGAGCCCCGCCGCTTCGGCCGTCACGTTGGGACGCGCTTCATAGATCATGCCAATGACTCCCAACGGAACCCGAACCTGACGTATCTTGAGCCCATTGGGACGAGTCCAGCTCCGCAGCACTTCTTCCAAGGGATCCGGCAAACGCGCCATTTCTTGGAGCCCCTTGGCCATCGCTTGAACGCGTTCATCGGTGAGGGCCAGACGGTCCAAGAGGGACTTGCCCACGCCAGCCTTTTCAGCCGCCGCCAAATCTTTAGCGTTTTCTTTGATGATGTCCGTTTCAGATGCAAGCAAAGCATGCGCCATGGCCTCAAGCGCCTTGTTTTTGGTTTCGGTTCTCAAAGTGGCCAAAAGCCTGGAGGCGGCCCGAGCTTCTTGAGCCATGGCCGTCACTTGAGCTGTTAAAGAATCAACATCAGTCTTCATTTCATTCATAACGTGGATTCTCCATAACTGAACAGTGTGTCATTCTGAACGCAGTGAAGAATCTCTATAGGATTAAAAATCCTGTAGGGATCCCTCGGTCGCCACGGCGACCTCGGGATGACATTAAACTTTGATTTTCTTCGACAAAAAACAAGAAATTGCGCAGTCCTCATATAAATTATTTTCCCTTCAACCGGCGCAACACATAGGGAAGGACCCCGCCATGCTGGTAATACTCAATTTCTTTTGGCGTATCGATGCGCATCAGCGCATTAAACTCTTTGATAACACCGTTTAAAGTGGCCCGAACCTTCAACACTTTGAGCGGCTTGAGTGAATCGGCCACCCCCGTGATTTCAAAAACCTCTTCTCCGCTTAAGTCCAAGCCGGCCGCATTTTTTCCATCGGGAAATTGCAGGGGCAACACCCCCATCATGACCAGATTGCTGCGGTGAATTCGCTCATAACTTTCGGCGATGACCGCTTTGACGCCCAACATCATGGTTCCCTTGGCTGCCCAATCTCGGGATGAACCAGAGCCATATTCTTTTCCCGCCAGAATAATAAGCGGAGTGTTCTGCTTTGCGTAAGCCAGGGCCGCATCATAAATGCTCATGACCGTCCCTTCCGGAAATTTTTTCGTCACGCCCCCTTCGGTTCCCGGAGCCAATTGATTTTTAAGTCGATTGTTGGCAAAGGTTCCTCGAACCATGACTTCGTGATTGCCTCGCCGCGCCCCATAGGAATTGAAATCAGATTTGGGCACTCCATGAGACAATAGATATTTTCCCGCCGGACTCTCCGCCGAAATGGAGCCCGCCGGGGAAATATGATCGGTTGTAACCGAATCGCCCAAAGAAGCCAACACACGTGCCCCCCGAATATCCGCCAAGGGAGCGGGAGCGACGGCCAAATTTTCTAGAAACGCAGCGCGGCGAATATAGGTGGAATCCTTCTCCCAATCAAAACGGTTGCTTTTGGGGAAGGAAATGGTTTTCCAGACATCGTCTCCTTCAAACACATGCGCGTACTCTTTTTTAAACAATTCTTGTTTGACATTTTTTAACGCGTCTTGAACTTCCCTCTGGTTGGGCCAAATATCTTTTAAGAAAACCGGTTTCCCGTCTCTGCCTTGCCCCAATGCTTCCGTGGTCAAATTGACCTTTAGACTCCCGGCCAGAGCATAGGCCACCACAAGCGGAGGGCTCATGAGATAATTGGCCCGGACGGACGCATGAATGCGCCCTTCAAAATTTCGATTGCCGGAAAGAACCGACGCCACCACCAATTCATTCTCTTTAATGGACTTTTCAATCATTTCATCCAAGGGCCCCGAATTCCCTATACACGTGGTGCAACCATAACCCACCAAATAAAATCCCAGTTTTTCTAAATATTGAAGAACATCTGCCTTCTCAAGGTATCCCATCACCACTTTGGACCCGGGCGCCAAACTGGTCTTGACCCACGGTTTGGTTTTGAGGCCCTTGTCACAAGCATTTTTGGCCAAAAGCCCCGCCTGGATCATCACACTGGGGTTCGACGTATTGGTGCAACTCGTAATCGCCGCAATGACAATCGACCCATCCTTTAAGTCTCCGTTCATCTCTCTCGCCCCAGAGGCAAGGGTGGGGTGAGGCCCTTTTTTCATCAGAGACGGCAATGCTGTTTCAAAAGAGGCCTTCGCTTCCGCGAGACTCACCCGATCTTGAGGCCGTTTGGGGCCGGCCACACTGGGAATCACCGTGGACAAATCAAGCTCAAGTTTGTCGGAATACAGAGGATCAGGCGTAGAATCAGTTCGGAACAATCCTTGCTGAGTGGCATACGCTTTCACCAAATCAACCGTTTCTTGAGAACGTCCCGTCGATTTCAAAAAGGTCAGCGTTTCTTCATCTACGGGAAAGAATCCAACCGTGGCCCCATATTCGGGCGCCATGTTGGCCAGGGTGGCGCGGTCAGGAAGAGTCAAGTTGCTGAGGCCCTTTCCATAAAATTCAACGAATTTTCCAACCACCCCTTTCTTTCGGAGCATTTGAGTGACCACCAAAACAAGGTCAGTGGCCGTGGTGCCCTCGGGACACTTTCCGAAGAGTTTGAAGCCCACCACTTCGGGAATCAGCATCGACACTGGCTGTCCCAACATGGCCGCTTCCGCCTCAATACCGCCCACGCCCCACCCCACAATCCCCAAACCATTGATCATGGTGGTGTGCGAATCGGTTCCAATCACCGTATCCGGATAGGCCTCCCTTCGTCCAGCCTTATCAAGAGAATAAACCACTTGTCCCAGATATTCCAAATTCACTTGGTGAACAATTCCGGTCCCTGGAGGAACCACACGAAAATTTTTGAGCGATTTCTGCCCCCACTTGAGAAATGAATAGCGCTCTTTATTTCTTTCATATTCAATTTTTACGTTTTCTTTAAAAGAGTCCGCGCTTCCATACCGGTCCACCTGTACGGAGTGGTCAATGACCAAATCAACCTGTTGCAGCGGGTTGATTTTTTCAGGATCTCCCCCCATTTGAACGACCGCGTCTCTCATCGAAGCCATATCCACCACGCAAGGGACACCCGTAAAATCTTGAAGGATGACACGCGCGGGCATAAAAGAAATTTCAAGATCCTTCTGACGGGTGGGATCCCAAGCGGCAACGGCCTGGATGTCCTCTTGGGTGACATTGATCCCGTCTTCCTGGCGGAGGAGGTTTTCAAGAAGAATTTTTAACGTAAACGGCAACTTATCAACATGTCCAACTTTCCCCTCCACGAGAGATGGGAGGGATCGAATGACATATTCATTTTGTCCAACTTTTATTTTTTTTTCAGAGTTAAACGAATCCATGGGGTTTCCTTAAAAAAAAGTTCGCTGACTGGTAACAAAGCAGTTGAGCCTCCAACAGACCTGGCTCCCAGCGACGAGCGAGTTTACTTTTTATGGAAACCCTTGATGGACATAGACCCAAAGGGGAAAAACACAAGGGCACCAAGACGCGCTTCAAGGCAAATTTTTAATAGCCCACACTTATATGATGACACGACGGTTCCTTGATTTTTGGGTTTGCTATCGATCGAAACCAAATTCACTCGAGTGGCATCCGCCAAACTGTTGAAAAAGGTCGGATCGGGTGAAATTGGGTTTTTCCCCATTTGCGGGACAGCATTTTTCCTTGCGGCCACCGTTCCGTTGAACCAGAGGGGGTATTTGAATTTTATCGAAGCAATTCCAACCCTTTTAAAACATCCCGCATGGGTTGGAATTTAAAGTCTTTGAGAAGACGACGAAATTTATTGGTTGTCTGAGGAATGTTTACATTATGACGAAATCGGTCCATTGTCCGTAGCGGAAGGGGCGGTTGATGGGAATCAAATTCCCAGGGGTGTAAATAGATCACCCCGGGTTGTCCAGCGCGATTAAGGGACTGAAATCCCCACTGGGTAAAAGAATAGGGAAAAAGACGAAAATATCCCCCTCCGGAAAATGGAAATGATTTTCCAAACAATCGGACCGTGCTCATGGGAAACTCTGCCAAAGTCCCTCGACGATGAGGAAAACGCGAAATGGACCCGTCACGCACCCCTCCTCGGGCATGGGCGGCAGGGAGTAAACTCGAATCATATTCAAACCCAATCTCCTCAAGGATTTCAAACGCCCAAAAAGATTCTTTCGTGATGGAAAAGCTGGGAGCCCGATACCCTTGGACCTTTTGCCCCGATACGTCTTCAAGAATCTGCTTGGATCGACGAATATCCTCACGGAACTGATCTCGCGACTGACGATAAACCAATTCATGGGTATAACCGTGACAGCCCAGCTCATGGCCTTGCTCTACAATCATTCGAACCACGGTCGGATGATGTTCTGCCACCCACCCCACCGTAAAGAATGTTCCCCGAACATTGGCTTGCCTCAGCAAATCCAAAACCAACCGCGTATTGGCTTCCACCCGGCTTGGAAAATTGACCCAATCGGATTTGGAAATTTTATCTTCTACCGCTGACACCATGAAATAATCTTCTATATCAATGGTCAGTGCGTTTATGAGGGAAGGTTTTTCTTTCAAGCAAGGTCCTATTTTCGGAGAAAAATAAAATCGAATATCCCGCTCAATTCACATGAAAAAAGGGAAGGTGAAAATGCCCCCCATGGAGCGGCCACCACAGGAATCGTAATCAATCTGCGTCCCAATGCGAAGAGTTGGTCTTGGGTGTAAGGTGTTTTATAAAGGACCACCGCGGTTCGATATCCGCTTTTTTTTGTGGTTTCAAAAAGTTCCGGATTCACGTTCTGTCGACCGCCATAGGGATAAGCGAAATGTTCAACCGGTCGATTAATTTCTTTTTCAATTCGCTCCCTGGACTCATGAAGTTCTTTGAGTTGTTCTGTTGCATTTAACCGGCTCATTATGGGATGGGAGACGGAATGGGCGCCAAAATTTACACCCGCCTGAGAAAGGTCTCGAACATCGTCCCAACCGAGCATCGTTTTTTGAAAAGTTTCATGGGACCGATCAAGCCCAGCCGCGAAGAGAACATCATCGATAAATTTTTCACGGGAACCCGCGTCTAATTTTTTTCCATAACGGTCCAGTTTTTTCATGGCTGCGGCTCGATCGAAAAATGAGGACAAGGGAATTAACCCCAACCCTACCGATGTGAGGTCCAAGCTTGATTTCGAAGTGGCTTCTATAATTCGATGAAGATACTCCGCTAAGGTTGGTTGTTGAGTATCAATAGAATGAGTGGACAAATAAACAATAAATGGAATCTTTTCTTCACGTGCCAATGGCATCAAGGCCGTTTTGTTATCGACGTAACCATCATCCAAAGTTATACAGATACCTGGTTTTTGAAGAGTGATCTTTCCTTCAATAACATCCGAGACTTCCGTCATGGTCAACAATTGAAATTTTTTCTTCAAAAAAAGCATCTGTTCCCAGAAAAGAGCCGGCGGCATAAAAAGTTCGATGAAATTGGGGCGATTTGAAATACCGTGATAGGTAATCACTTGCAGCCACGTTCTGTTTTTCCCTTGCCAAAGGAGGTTCAGAAAAGCCAATAGTCCCGAACGATAGAGAAAAACCGCTAAAAACCACCGAACCCACCAACGCAGATCCCATGCGAATGTTCTTTCATTGATGGGATAGCGGAGCGTTTCCTTGTAAAGGCTTTCCATTTTTTTCAATGTTTTTTCCCATGAAAATTCGGTTTCAATTTTTTCCCTGGATTTTTTCCCCATGGATAATCGAAGGGGCTGATTTTCAGCCAAGATCAAAAGGGCTTTGGCCAGGGCTTCGGGATCCGATGGTGGAACCAAAAATCCGTTGGTTGAATCAACCAACTCCGGGTTTCCTCCAACCGATGTCGCCACAACGGGCAACCCGTGAACCATATATTCCATGATGGAGTTCGATAATCCTTCTCGATCAGAACACAGAAGCCCCACGTCCATCTGACCCAACCTTGCAGAAACATCTGTCACAGCGCCCTCAAAATGAACCTGATTTTCAAGTCCTTCCTTTTCCACCCGACTCCGTATGTCCTCAAGAGAGGGTCCTTTTCCGTAAAAATAAAGTTGGATATTGAGAGTGGGAGCGATCTTCTTTAATTTGAGTAAAGCCTCAAGGGCCACTTCATGTCTTTTGATAGGAATGAAATTGGCCACCAAAGCCACTCGTAAAGACGAAGCATTGGCAGGGGTTCGACTCCCACTTACCTTGATATCAATGCCGTTGTAAATAGTGTGCACTAAGGTGGGAGCCAATCGATCTTCTTTTATTACATGAACCCTCACCCGCTCACTGTTGGCCACAACGCCATTAAAACGCCTCAAAACATAGGGCCGTATCATCCCAAAGAGGAGGTGATACCACGGCTGATTTTTCCCAAGACCAATATCTCGTTTACTGGCAAGTAAAATAGGTTTCGGCGAAAAGAGGCGGGTAGCGAAAAACACAAGAAAAATCGAATCTTCAAAAAAAGTTTGAACAATGTTGATATCGTGTTCTCTTAAAACTTTTCTAAGCCTAGAGAGAACCAAAAAAAAATTCCCTTTAAGAAATCCCCGATACCCCAAAATCACAACCGGACAAGAAAATTCATGTTTATTCGAGTCAACCCAGGGCGTACTCGTTAAACAGATCAATAGCGGTTGGTAAATTTTTCGGTCGAGTCTTTTAAGGGTTTCGAGAAGTTGTTTTTCAGTTCCCCCCATGTGATCCTCAATAAAATCGATCACAAACGCGATGCGGATCAAAGGCCTCATTGAACAACTTCGAATGGAATGATCTCTACATTTCCCCAAAAATCCTGAATTTTAAGACGCACCTCTCCCACCGGAGCAGGCTTACCCTCAGAAGTTTTTCCATCCCATGCGACAGGTTCATTTTTCGACTCCCTCCATATTGAACGAACGATCGCCCCAGAGAGATCAAAAATTTCCACTGAAAAAACCTCCATGCCAAATGACATTTTCTTTCTTGAAGAAAGGGAAAAAGATTTTTGAGGGGGCCTGAATTTCCCTCCCTCTTTCTTATCAAGAACTTGTCCCCCTCCCACCCACAAGGGCCAACCGGGATGGGAAATCTCCCCCTTCTCATTAATCACAAATAAGAAAACGGGTTTACCTTCCGAAAACGCGCCAACAGAGGCATCGAATCTCAATTGCCCCTCATTCCACTCCGTAGGAATTTGAATTTCTCGATGTTGACATTGACTATAAGTGGGCCGATCCCCAACTTCGACCCGCGCCCATGTGGTGTCAAGATACACATCATCCATAAAAAAAGTTCGGAGCCCGCGAGGTTTCTCTCCTTTGGCAATATTGGGATCCCATGCAGATGAAAAACCGACAATCGTTGGCCAGCGATAAGCGTCCCGTGTAATCCGGGTGGGAATTCCTTCTCGGTCAGAAAGAAGTCCGCCATCCAACCACAATCGATAACGACCGTCAGGAACGCCTGGATAAGAATTCTCTTCAACCTCCAGCTGCAGAAGGTGCCATTCATTTTTCGTCAGCAATGCGTTAAGAGATTCCTTCTCAAAAAATGGGGCCGAATCTTGGGATCCAATTTCCAATTTATCATTCCACCCCAAGGCCGATACTTGAAAATATTCTTCGGGCATCTGAGGATTCCATAACCGAAGCATAATCACCTTGGACAAGAACCTATTTTTCCCTGTTTCATCTGTGGTGCCCCACGTCCAATTGCGAGCCAATTGGAACCAATACTGAACAAACCAGCGACGACTTTCAAGAATGGGAGCTCGAAATCGCCCTTCAAGAGCTTCAGAGGAAAAATTGAGGGTAGCGGAATATTTTGATCCTTTATGTCGTTGGCGCGTTTTGGTCAATTTCAAATCATAGGCTGATTCCCAAAGGGGGTTTATTTCTCCATTGTCCAGAGGATCCCATATCCACGGGTTCGGGTTTGGCTTGACTCCAAAATGAGAACCAACCACGGTCAAGGCCGAATCAGGAGCGAAATTGCCTTCCACTTTTTGAATCCGGGGAGTGGCTGCAAAACCCAGAGAGAAGATGGTCCCCAAAAATGCGGATGAGATAAACAGAACTTTCATTGTGGGACTATTTTACTACGACGATCTTTCTTTTCTCTATTTTTTCTCCCATTTGAATCCTGGCATGATACACCCCTGACGCCACCAAGGCCCCTTCGGAATTGCGGCCATCCCAGGACAAGACATGTCTTCCAGCCGGAAGTGTCCCATAAAACAGCTCTATGATCTTTTCTCTCGACCTGTTAAATATTTGGACAATAACCGTTGTCTGCTGATCCAGAGTAAAAGCCAACTCCGCCTCTTGATTTTGATACGGTCGGACAATATTGGTGCTCGCCTCAGTGCCACTGACGGAAGTATTCCCTGGTGGCACCGGTGAGGGCGCAGGTGATGAAATGGGGGCGGGATCGGGGGTGGGAGTGGGGACGGGAGTGGGGGCGGGGTGGGGTGGTAGAGGTGGGAGAGGAACAGAAGCGCTATCCCCTCCCACAACAAGTGGGAGGCCTGGGTTGCTTATTTCCCCTTGATCGTTTACAACAAACAAATAAACGGTTTCGCCGACATTAAAGCCCCCCGAGTTAACTTGCACCTGGATCTGATTATCGTTCCAACGTGTGGGAATTTGTATTTCTCGTTTTGAACAATTTCCATAAATGGATTGATCGCCAATTTCAACACGGGCCCACGATGAGTCCATATAGATATCATCCATATAAAAATCATTGGGGGCCTTATCATTCCCCCCCCACACCTCTGAGAAGCCAATCAGAAAAGGACGTTTGTACCCGGCCTCTCTTTGTCGCGTTTTTATTCTTGATTCGTTTGATGTTAATTTCCCGTCGAACCACATACGAAACTTACCATCCGACCGATCAGGAGCCGAATTCTCTTCGAATTCGAATTGAATCAAATGCCAAGATCCCTTGGTCATTTTAGAAATCGCATCTGGAAGCGCCACCCCAGTCTGTTCGGGCGATACATTTTCAACATCCCAACGAATGATATTGTCCCAGCCATTGAAGGCCAAAACAAAATTTTCCGTGGTCGAACCTGGGTTCCACAACCTGAACACTTTGATATTGGCAAGAAAGGTATTGGGCCCTCCATAGGTGCTCGTTCCCCAATCCCAATTGGGACTTACACGAAACCAATATTGAGCAAACCATTTGCGATACACCTGAGAACCCGCTTGGAGTTTTCCCTCATTTTGATTGTTGGTGAAATTGAGATGCGCTGTTTGCCTAGACCGAATATGACGAACTTCATTTGAGACAATTCCCAAATCATGTGTGCTGGCCCAATCGGCGCTGAAACGACCTGATTCGAGAGTGTCCCACGTCAGAGGGGATGCTTGTGTTTTGGACCCAAAGGACCGTCCCTCAATAACAATGTTGGCGCCGTTAGAAAAGGTGCCTGTGAATCCAGCAACCTCAGGAGTGGCGAAAAGAAGACCTGGGGCCCCGATCAAGAACCCCAACAATCCCATGATTTTGTGATTTAAACTTTTCCCCACAACTCCTCTCCTATGGAATGATAATTTTTTGGCCCACTTCCAATTGCCGGGTGTCGGATATCAAATGGCGGTTGGCCGCATAAAGCTGTGTCCACAAATCTGCTCGACCGTACACTTTCTTGGAGATCTTAGCGAGAGAATCTCCCCGTTGAACAATATAAATTTCTCTTACCCGCCTGGTGGGTTTGGATTCTTGCTTGCTTCCGTTCAAATTGTGCCGCCGCTGAGACGAGGAGGTTCCCACCCGAGCCGTTTGGGAAGTTTTATTTTTAGATTCTTTAACAAACTCGGATGACGACGACAATCTCCCAAATTTCATCGACCAAGCGAGCCGATGGATGGAATCTCGACTTCCAAAAAGGCCCAACGCATAATCAATTTGAGAAGACCCGAAAAGAAATCCGGTTCCAAAGGTTAGTTCATCTTGTTGAGAGGAATGCCGAATTCCTCCTCGAAAAGCCAAAGGGCCCACCGGCCATTCAAGGCCCATTCCAGGACGCCACTCTTCTTCGTTCATATGATAGAGAGCGTCCGCCAAAAGAATGATTCCTTTGTTCACATTTCCCAAGTTGACCGACAATCCGGTTCGAATGAGACGAGGCAGAGGGTCCCCAATTTCACGAAACTGAAGTTTGGTTCCGATGTTTTGCATGGCCGCCCCAAACCGCCAGCGTTGTTTTGATGACCACAATATCCCCACATCCGCCGCCAAAGCGCGGGCGGATTCACTTTCAATCAACTCCGATTGAAAATATTTCCCGGAAAAACCAACGGAAAGCCCCCTGAATTGACGCCCATAGGAGAGGCCCAACATCATATCCCGTTGGACGTTCACATCTCTACTTTGACCGTTTTCAACCACCGTTAGGGTTCCTTCATCAAGGGCCTGAAAGGTCAAGCCAACATGTCCGTTGCGGGTGGGCCCCCCGATAAGAAATTGTCCAAGGCGATCATCCTCCAATCCTCTTTGGTACGAAAATGACATGTACCCTGTTTTTAATGTCGGCAAAGCACCGGGGTTATAACCAAGGATTGAAATATCGTTGCTTCCCGCCGTGTAGGCCTGAGCCAAGGCCGCGGACCGGGCCCCCGTGGGTTCAAGAAGGAGCAACGCCCCTGTTGTTCCAGGGCCTTTGGAATGTGCCACTGAAATGAGGGATAAAATTAAACATAGGACCGCAAAATGGTTCGCTCCCCTCTTCATGACATCAGTGTGAAGGTTAAACGACAGGAAAAAAAGGTGACAGAGGTCACCCCCAAAAAGCCTGATCTATTATCCTTTTCGAGGGGTCCATAGAACCTGCTTTTTTCCAGCGATAAATTTCAAAAAAGCGATCATGGCGGCTGCGTTCAGCAAGCACAGATAGGCGGAGGTGCGAATCAAGAGAAAATTCTCCGCCATTTTGGGGACTAGAATCCCAATGAGTGACAATAGGTAAAAAACACCTTGTAATAGCAGGGTGAATTCAAAAAAGAATGAAGTTTTAACCATTAATACATTCGTAATTAACAGCGATAGTTGGACAAATCCCGCGAGATATCTCAGGACTTTGTGGGATAAAAGCTGAAACGAGGTTAAGGGAAATAAAAATGGATTCAGCAAAGATCGCATGGTCCATAGAGCGTGGAAACTTCGGAGCGAAACTCGCACTCGCATTTTCCATTCATCTCGGTTTTGAGTAAGGGCCGGTTCTTTAAGGACCGCGCCCTCTTCATATATCACCTTGTAACCCTGTTCAATCACCCGCAAGGGGAGAACAAAATCCGGGAGCATTTCAGGAGCCATGGTTTTGTAGAGCGACTTACGAACCGCGTCGATGCCACCGTCCACCCCCATCACTGAGCCGATTTTTGTCTCAAGCCTTCGAAGCATATTTTCATAACGCATGTATGCACTGCAGCCGCTGCCCACCAGAGAGCCCACCTCGTCCACATAAACCATTTTTCCCGTGACATATCCCACGGATGGATCCGAAAAATGTGCGACCAATTTCCGTAACGCTGAAGGTTCATAAAGAGAGTTGGCGTCAGAAAATATCAAGACATCCCCCTTGGCGTGGGAGACCGCTTCATTTAAAGCCGCGGTTTTCCCCTGCCGCGGAGTTTGAACAATCAATTGAACCCCTTTTGAGGAAAAGGATCGAACGATTTCCTCGGTCCGATCCGTTGATCCATCCGAAACGACAATGATTTCTTTTTTCCCAACGGGATAATCCAACAGGAGTTTGTTCTCAAGGGTGGCTCCAATACAGGATTCTTCATTGTAGGCAGAAATCAAAATTGAGACGGAAGGCTCGATGGGCTCCAAGTGTTTTTTCCCTAAGAAAAAAAAGGAAACAAACCATAAAAAAAACGGATACCCCATGTAGATATAGAAAAGGATAAACAAAGAGATCCAGAAAGCGTTGCTCAAAATAATTTCCCCTCAAAAACTTGTTGCTGCATTTTTTTTAATGCAGCCTCCCATTCGATCTTTAACTCTTGTTTTAAAATATTCATTTCATGTTCTAAGCGGTCCTCCTCAGCAAGCCCAAGCCGAATGGAGCGGACCAATGCCTCCACAGAATGTTTGGTGTAAAGAGTTCCTTTTCTGAAATGTTCCCTTAAGGCCAGCGTATCGGAGGTCAATAAAGGTTTTCCCAAGGCAACAGCCTCATAAGCGCCGCAAACCAAACAGTCCTGCATTTCGGTTAAATCAATAATGAGGTTCGATTGGCTGAGCAGGTTTACATATTTTTCCTCATCAACAAACCCGGTGAGTCGAACGTTTGCGGGGATATCTTTTAATATTTCAGGGTCGGCCTTTAAAAAATTTCCTGTGATAAAGATTTCGACATGACTCGAAAGAAATTCCGCCGCTTTGATCACTTGAGCGTAAGGCTCATCGGGGGCGAACGTACAAATGAAAACAACCCTTTTCTTTCCTAATTCTGTTTGAATGGTTTTGGCAACCAGGGAGGGTATTCGATCGGGCATAACCAAAGGGCGACCACCGTTTCTTTTAACTATTTCGGATAAAGCTCCATTGGTCACAACAGTCCAATCGGCCTTTGAATGCATCCAACGAACAATCGATCGAACCATCTGACCGCTGTGTTCATAAGGGACAACCGATTCATTGTGCGCGTCAACCACCACCGTGGCCTTGAAAATAAATTTGTAAATCATGGCCAGAGAGGCCAAAAATATAGAGGGGGACTGAACGAAAAGAACCCGCGGTTTTTTCCTCAATAAATAGGCACATGATTTAATGAATCGCCACGGATGCCCCATCCAACGAGGCCCCGAAAACAATATTTCCTTTAATGGAATAGACAATGCATCTGCCATTTCTCTGGTTCTTCTGTGGACTTCCCAACTGATGAAAACGGAAGACGGTCCAACCAGACTTCGGTAGAGGTTGGAATAGGATTGCGCATATTTCTCAGGGGAGAATTGTTCTTTAAGTTTAAGCAAGGCTGCCCGCCCCATATGATTTCTTATTGGAGGATTTTGGAGAAGCCTTTCAATCGCCAGAACCAATTGATCCATTTGACCGGGTTCAACAAGAAATCCTTGAACGGAGTTCTCCACAAATTCTGGGACCCCTCCCACTGAGGTCGAAACGACGGGCAATGCGTGAGAAGCGGCTTCCAAGAGAACCAACGGCAACCCTTCTCTTTGCGAACACAAGACAAAAAGGTCCGCCTCTCTGTAGAAAGGATCGACATTCGCTTGATGTCCCGCCAACCACACTTTTTTTAATAGGCCGATTTTTTCAATCAGAAGTTCCAGTTTTTTTCTTTCCGGCCCATCTCCCACAATTACCAGGAAGGCCTCAGGATTGGTTTTCAGAACTTGAAGAAAGGCTTGAATCAGGAATTCTTGGTTTTTTTCCGGACTCAATCGACCCACATGTAATAACAAAGGCGCATTTTTAGGGATATCAAATAATTGCCGAGGACCAGGACCTTCATATTCCTGCCTTGATTGAGAGATCCAATCAAATGAATTGTGAACAACAAGGACCCTATCATTGACGTAAGAGAGTTTTGATTTGGCGGCGCGTGAAACGACCACGACCGCATCAACCTTTCCCAAAACCCAACGATCGAACTTCTCGTAGAGACGTCCTTTAAAATCATGTTCGGTCGTTCCATGAAAAATGGCGACTTGGCGGACACCGGTCCCCATGGTGGCCAATTTTCCCGCCAAGTTCGATTTGTAATCATGGGTCGCTATGATTTGAATGTTTTTTTTCTTAAGAGTTGAGCGCAGAGCCAACACACCTTTTATAAACCCAAGTTTCCCTTGGGGAAATATCGAAACGGAGTTGACAGCCGGCCTTAGCTTTTCAATAAACTCCTTATTATTCCCATCTGGAAAAACTCCGACGTGCCATTCAAAACCCTGCATGTGGTGTATCTGCAAGAAAATAAGCTTCTCAGGGCTTCCCATGAATGTAGATGAACGCAAGTGCAGGAGACGGATTATTGGCGACCGCATTTAAAAAAACCTTCTAAGAAATTGTCGGGACACATTGAGAGACCAAGAATTTTGTTTGACGTACCGCCCAATAATGAATGCGAAAAAGTGACACCGTAAGCCCCAAAGAAAACCACCAATAGATTTCGTATAGATCCATACCAAAGATTCCCAAAACCAAACGTATCACCACATAACACAAGAGAGCCGAGGCCACAGACCGAATCCAAATCAAATCAGCCACATGCTGCTTCATTGTGGGAGGAAGAACCTCCTTTGTCTTTGGGATAGATTCAATGGCCATAATGTCGCGCAATGATGATGAAACAGAACGCACGATTTTCGACAATCTAAAAATCATCAGGAAAATCAGAGTAAAAAACACAACAAAACCCTGGATTCCCAAATTGGTCGCAACTTCCAGATACAAATTGTGCGTGTCCTGCGTGCGTCCAAACATAAGTCGGCGAACTGTGGGAAACGATGCAACCCCCACTCCCAAGGGACGATGCATAAACACCTCCCATGCGTCCTCCAAGATTTGTTTGCGAGTATCCATAGAAGCCCCTTCGATTTCTTTCCCTGTAAAAATGGTGGCAAAACGGGCCTTGTAGTCGGAGGGAATTTTGGGAATGGAAACAAGCAAAAGAATTCCAATGAAAACGAGAAATCTCATTTTTCGTTCAGAAAAGATAAAAATCAAAAACAGAAAAACCAAGAGCCCCAAGTATGACGTTCTAGATCCTGAATACATAACGCATCCCAACGCGCAAATGCCCAAAACTATCAGCAACCCTTTGCCCCACCAACTTCTCACCGCGTCAAACAGAAACCATGCGAAAGGAATGGCGCCGGTGGCCATTCCGGCCAGAGAATTGGGATGGAAATAAAGTGAAGTGCTCCCATGGAGCCGCATCACACCCTGGTTTTCCCACAACATTGAACCATCCAAAGCCGATCGGAATGATTCTTGGCACATATAGAGGAAAGCCAGCATCAATGCTCCAGAGAAAAATCTTAGACGCGAAGGCGAGGTAACAAACACAACAATAAAAAGCCCCATCATTGAAAATTTGAGAATTCTATTCACAAAAACAAACCACGATACTTCGAAATTAACTGAAAAAAGTATTTGAACAATTAAACAGAGGATGAAAGCAATCAACCAGGGCGCCAACCCCGCCGAAGGCTCACGGTGCCTTCGCCAGCGATCCAAAAGGGAAAACAGGCTCCAAATAATCAAAAACAATCCCAATAACAGCTCAAAGCGAATGGCGCCAAAAATCTCTTTTCTTTCCCCCACCTGCAAATACCAAGCCAAAATATAAATTGAGAAAAAAAACATTCCCAATATGTTTGATTTTGGATAAGGGGACGGGGC
This sequence comes from Elusimicrobiota bacterium, assembly GCA_022072025.1. Lineage (NCBI taxonomy): Bacteria > Pseudomonadati > Elusimicrobiota > Elusimicrobiota bacterium. The sequence goes on along the minus strand of JAJVIP010000009.1, from coordinate 232,158 downwards.
CTGTTTTCCTTTATTGGCTAACCTCTGGCTCATGATTTCGGCTCTTTTGAAAATAGGAAGGCAACTGGAGCCAGAAACAATCCCTTCCAGGGGGCCCATTGCCATGGAGAAAGAACAGCTGACTTTAAATAACAGAAAAAAGAAGCCAGCGGGTTTGTCGTTCTCAAATCATATGCGCGAAAATTCAACGTGTATATTTCCGCTGATTTGATCCATGTTGAATTCAACTCCGTCTTGTGGGACTCAACAAATGATTTAAAGATTCGATCACAGCAGTCTCTTCTGACTTCTTTCATTTTGGACATTTGTCCCGGATGATTCGTCCGGTACCTCAACAACTCCGAATCCACAAAATCAAATTCAGCCACGAGCGATATTTTCAACCAAAGATCCCAATCGATTGACATGGACAACGACTCGTCAAACCCTCCCGCTTGCACAAACAGAGATCGACGAACCAACGAGGACGAAAAAGGAACGAAGTTATCTTTAAGTAAATGTTGTGTCACACGACCACGATAAACTGGCAAACGAAAGGGCTGTGGTTGCAGGGCTTTCCCGGCGGAGTCAATAAATATTTGCCGGGAGTAAATAACACCCACCGATGGATTCTCAAAAAATTGAGACTGTCGCTCTAACTTATTGCTTTCCCAGACATCATCCGCATCAAGAAAAGCAATCCATTCAGAGGATGATTCACGGACACCGCGATTCTTGGCTTTCGCCTGACCACCATTGGTTTGAGAAACAACGCGCACACGGGGATTTTTTTGATAGGTAGACAAGACTTCAGAAGAACGATCGGTCGAGCCGTCATTGATAACAATGATTTCTTTCGGCAAGAGAGATTGCTGTAACACCGAATCAAGAGCGCTGGCCACATAGTCTCCATAATTAAAACAGGTCAGCACCACACTCACATCTGCCGATATCATGCGCTGGGCACCTTGGGCTGCAGTAAGGAGTCTATTTTGCATATAGAAAATCGATATTTTCCATTCTTTTCTTGAGGCAAATTTTTCATCAGCATAATTTGAATATTCATTTGAGGACCAAAAACTTCTTTAAGTTCCTGAATCAACAACAGGCGAGAAGATTCACCATAATTCGAATCGGCCACGACATTGACCGTCAATTCTTTGGGATGCGACTGGACAATCTGCATTTGAGCGAGGCCAGGAATTTTGGTCAGAGTTCGCTCCACCAAAGAAACCCCTGCCACGAGCGACCCATCTTCTTTCATCAAAAAATCCGCAGTTCGCCCCAGCACACGTTCCATAAGAGGGAGCGAACGCCCACAAACGCAGGACCGGCTTGATAACACCCCTCTGTCTCCCACCTCATAACGAATGAGCGGCATGGCAAAATTATTCAGATCAGTGATGACGATGCGAGCCTCCTCACCTGGCATCGCCAAAGATCCATCCTCCCTTAAGAATTCCACGATTAAGTGATCTTCATTGACATGCAGCCCTTCATGACGTTCACATTCGCAGGCGATAAGCCCCACTTCCTCACAGCCATATCGATTGGTGACTGAGCATCCAAAAACAGATTCAATGGTTTTTCTCTCTGAATCCAAGAGAGTCATGGATGTCGAAATAATTCCTTTCATAGGGAATGGAGAATCAAACGCATCTCTCACGAAATTGGCCAACACGAAAAGCGAATGGGCGTGGCCAAAGAGAAAACGAATCCTCTTCTTCTGAACTTCCAATAGAAATTTCCGCATATGGGATTCATCCATAAAGATCGTATCGAGAAATATATTTCGATCGAGAAAAGAATTCCGAACAAATTGTTTAAATGTTCTTATCGTGGGTGGATTTCCCCACAAATCACCTCGGAAGTCTCCAAAACGCCAGCCACTCCACCGGTCCGATCTAAGAGCCGCAGCGTTGCGTTTTTCTTCGCAGGCCTTATCAAAAAATAAATCAAGAGCAACTCCGGTTGATCCCCCCGTTTTTGAAGAACACAACTTGGCTTTGGGGAACACTTGGGAAAGCAAGGTGTCTTGGGCCCGCCTGATATCTTCTTTTTGAAGGATGGGGAGAACCTGCAAATCTCTCCAAGAATGGAGGGGCGAGATATTCATGTCCCGGTAAAAAGGCACAGTCTTTCGCGCATGCGCAATCAACTCATTAAGTCTTCTGAATCGTGCCTGATCTCTTTTTTCTCTGTCCTCCCATTGGGACTTCTCCAGCCGCCGCCACTCTTGCAGCTTGATGCTTCGATCATAAATATCCCAAAGAGGGTAAAAAACAAACCCGGAGATTTTCGCCTGCAACGACCACTTAACTTTATCGAAAGTGACTTGGATGATTTTCCCCATAATTTTCATCGTTCGAACAAATCCGCCACGGATCCAGAGATTTTTCGCCAGGATAGCCAATGCCCCCCCAAAACGGCGTTGTTCCAAGCATTTAAACACGGCGCTTTCTATCAGCCGATCAATTTGACCGATCAAAATCTCCTGAGCCGCTTGAGTTTTTGGAACAGCCAGTTGTCTTTCCCTAACGAGTAATTCTCTTGGCAACATCTTCAATACATCTCGGGTCATATTGGTTCCATGCAACCGCCGATGGAAACCCACTTGATCCAGATAGGCCATCTTTTTTTTAGCAGCCACACGATAAGTAAAGTCAATATCCTCTGAGCTTTTTAATTCATTGTCAAAAAAACCCACTTCTGAAACCAGATTTTTTCGAAACATCATGCCGCAAGCGCCAATAAAGTTTTCTTTCAGAAGAACCGGGTAAGACTGATCGGGAGACAAAACATACACACCATTCCCTCTCAAACCATCAAGAAGCGCTCGAAATGTTTTGCAGGTTTGACTGTGCGGCACAGGGGGTTTTCCATCCCCGAAATTCAGGTAATCTGAAAAAATAAAATCAATTTCCGGGTGGGTTTCCAAATAAGACAGTTGTTTGCCCAAGATGTTGTCAACATAGAAATCATCTGAATCCAACAAGGCGATAAATTCTCCAATCGCAAACAGAATCCCTTCATTCCGCGGAGTTGAACCACCTCCGCTGTTTGTTTTTCGGCGAATATATTTCACCCTATCCTTATATGCCTCCATGACTTCGGGAGTCGAATCAGTAGAGGCGTCATCAACCACCACGACCTCCAGGCCCCCTGGAATACGCTGATCAAGAACCGAATCAATGGCTTGTGAAATGAATTGGGCCCGATTGTGCGTAATAATAATGACGGACAACTTGGTGGTTAATGACATGGGCTCAAGAGGCGGAAGAAAACCTGAAGAACGAAAGAAACTTTTCCCGTTCCTTTTTATCGAATTTAAAAAACAAAACCATGGGCCAATAAATTAAGGTCATGACCGAAAACCCCAGCGTGAGCTTGAAATAATCGGGTTGAACAAACGGGCGAGAAAGCATCCATCCCAGGCCTATAAAAAGAGCCCCCCAAAACATATGGTCTAGAATCATTTTGCTGTATGAAAATAAAGGCAAATGAACTTGCCGACTCACATACAAGGGCTGGGCCATGTAGCGGATAAACATGGGAATGGCAGTTCCAAAGGCCACTCCCAAAATCCCATGGGACTTGGCCATATAGATGCTAATCAAAGCGTTGACCATGCCTTCCGCCAAACCCCAAAATGCCAGGAATCGATGTTTGGATACGCTGTAGAGAAGATGTTCGCCCGGACTTTGAACCAAAGCCAAAATGGCCGGAATAATCAAAATAACCAACACACGATAGGAGTTGGGATAACCAGGCCCCATCCATCTTTCGATAAAGGATTGGCCGAAAAAAAGGGCTCCTCCTCCCAGAAACAGGGCCAAATAACTGCTTATCTTCGTTACAAAAAACAGGTTTCCGCGGATCGCATCATAATTGTTTCTCCCATCGTCTTGACTAAAAACTGGCGCAATTACTTCCACAGAAGATGAGACAAATTTCATGAAATAATCAAGAAGGCGCGCACCGATAAAATAATGTGTTACCGCGCTGAGCCCAAGCATTGAACTGATAATAAAAAGATCAATTTTAAATCGAAGGATGTCTGCAATTTTCCCAACAAAAGCGTAAACGCTGTATCCAAAAAGTTGACGAATTCTCTCCACGGCCACATGGGACCAAGCCAAACTTAATGAGGGCTCGATTCGTCGGGCCATATAAATTCTTACGATGCTATCCCCAATAGAAGCCAACAAGGTGACCCACGCAATGCCAATGACGCCCCACCCCATCCGAATAGCCAGAACAACTAAAAAAGGAATCAATAAATTTTTAATGATCGTAATGATGTTGCGAATATCAAAACGTAAATTTGCCCCTAGAACCGCATTGAACACACGGACAGGAAACTCGCAAGCGAAGTTAATCCCGACAATGAATAGCAAGATCCTGAAAATCGATAAATCATTGGCGTCTTTAACAATCCATCCGGCTTTAAGCGTAAAGAGAAACGTAACCATCATGGCCACGAAACCCAAACCGACCGTGAGATAAAAGGCCGTGGCCGTCACCGATTGAATTTCTTTTGCGTCTTTTCGTCCAATAGCCCGGGACAAGAACCGCCCAATCGCGGATGAAAGACCAAAATCCAAAAGTCCGTAATACCACAAGAACTCCGCCACAATGGTCCAAATGCCATACATGTGATCTCCCAGATGGGTGACCATATAGGGCATCATGAAGAAGGAGATAACAATCCCCAACAACAAGGTCAGCGAATTGAGAAGGGACCCTTCAATTAATCGACGGGCGACAAGAGACATAAATTATAAACGGCGAGGTTTTTTCCGGAAAATCAATATCTCCGGTTCAGAACTCAAGGGAACAGCAACCATTTCTTCTTGAATCAGGAGGTTCATAGAATCGGTAAAGTATGATTTGTTCGTTGTGGTAAAGCGGGCCGTCACAACAACGAAATTATTTTCCGAATGAAAAACTCGCAAAAACTCGGATTCACTGAGAACCCATCCAGGCTCCATGACATAACCGGGAGTCGGATCTTCTTTATCGAAATAATAATTCGGCATTATTCCCGAGTAATAGAAGAATTCCTTGGGATTGGCGGCCAAAATTACAGAACCTTTTATACTTTCCCAAACTTCTGCGGGAACAATTTTCCAATCTGGATATTTGGATTCTCTCGTTGTTTTATAAGCGTTCATCAACCAGGGATGGAAGATCCACCACAACACGGGGAGCAAAAGAACAACTGCACCTAGCCGGGCCCATGAAGGTTGAATACTGGAAAGTTGCATTTTGAATCCTGACCAGAAATTCCGGCCCAAGGTGTCCAGCCCGACTGCCACACAAAGCAGGAAGAAAGGCATCAGATAAAAAACGTATCGATCCGCTTTTCGCTGGAAAACAACGGAATGAAGAAAAAATAAAAGCAAAAAGTTGACCGCGACCAAAATGCCTTTTCGGCCATAATTCCTGACAACAAAAAAAGCTCCCAAAGGAGAAAGGAAGAAAAAAGCCGGATATTGATCCATGAAATAATGTCGATAAAATTGCCAGTCGCCAACAGGATTAATATAGGTGTGGGTTGCAGGAACGCTGGTGGCAGTTGTAAATAACTCCCGGACAAGCTGGGGATTTAAGGCATATACGAGTCCAAAAGCCAACACCCCTCCTCCCCAAAAAATTAAATATCTCCACCGATGGAACGACCCATGGCTTTTATCTGGAGGTAAAAAAGCTCCGCAAATAAATGAATAAACGATGGCCACCAACGCAAAGTTGGCGGCCAAGAGTTGAAAATGGAAGGCCAAGGCCAAGAACCCGGCCGCCGCCAACCCCCATAAAATCCTCTTTTTCCATTGCCAACTTTCAAGCGCATAGAGGAACGCAAAAGCACCGAAAAAATATGTGCTTTGAAACGACGTGTACATTCTGCATTCACGCGCCAACTCGATGGAAAGCGGCATAAACGTCAGAAGAAATCCAAATATGAGACCAATGAAAGGAGAAAAAAGGCGTGAAACCAGAAGCCCCGCCAACGCGATAAAACTCAAGTTCAAAACCGCGAATGGCAGTCGAGCGCTCATTTCGCTCTGGCCAAAAAGTCGGAATGACAAAGCGGTTAAATCCGTGACGATACGCGCTCTGTGATAGGGACCTTTGAATGGAACAACATAGTCCGCTTGGTTATTGTGGGATTGAGCTGCAAAGACGTGAAAGAGCTCATCCGTCCAGAAACTGAATTTACCCAAGTCCACAAACCTGAGCCACGCGCCACCCAAAAGGATAAAAACCCACAGAACAAGGATTAATCGTCTATTCGTTCCCTCACTCATGATCCGGCTCCGCCAGAACTTTAATCTCTATGGGATCTTTTTTCGAAAGAAATTTTCGGAAAATCCAAGAAGGCATTCTTTTTCCAAACGATAACCCTGAAACAATCAAAAGCCCGGTTATAAACTCAAGAACCAACAAAATCAAATTAACCCATGAAATAACTTGGCCCCTCTCGCCCGAATAGAGAGGAATAAAAATACCGACTGAGGCTGAATAATATTGCGAATTGATTGGCCAAAAGAGCGGAAGACCCATGGAACCATATTCACCCACGCAGAAATAATCGGCCATGAGATGAGACAGAAGCGCTCCCGCGGAGATGAAAGTCATCGTCCACAACTTTTTAATGCCCGCCACTTTTAGAACCGCAAATGTTCCGAAAGAGATGGCCAGCAAAAAACCCAGGCTATGCGTTATGGATCGATGGTATTTAAAAGGCTCCCCCATCAAAAGGCCCGGAATAAAATCAAAATCTGGCAACAAAGCGAAAAACAAACCCCACCCTGTCCACCAACTGAAAATTTTATTGGAGGGCCCCCGCCATCCCACCCAAGCGCCCAAAAGTGCATGCCCTATTGGGGACGGCATAAAATTTCCCTTTTCACTTTCCGCATTGATTTAAGTTTCCTTGACCCAAAGTCGAATTCGCGCCAGCAAGGGCCCCCCCGGCAATATTGAAAATGTCATGACCGCGTGGGTTAAGAGAGAGATGGCCAAAGCTCGGCTGGGCTCAAGGCCGGCGGTGCTGTACAAGGTGACGATCACAACCTCTGTCACGCCCCACGAATCAAAAAGAATGGTGAGCCTTCTCACCAACGTTGTAATCGCTATGGTCGCAAAAAATAAAAGCGGCGAAATATGAAGCCCCAGAGCAAAACCGGCCAAGAGGGGAATAGCCATTTGAAAAACATTTTCGATCATGGCCAGTCCAAAATTCTGAAATAGAATTTTTTTCGATTGAGAGAATCGGCGATAGGAAGAAAAAAATTTATCGCTTAAATTGGCTAACTTTGGAAACTTAATCTTTAAAAATATTTGTGACATCAAATCATGAATGGATTGTCTAAACGAAAAAATAAAACCGAACATGATCAATAAAGAGGCCAAGGCCAAACCGTAACACGCCGCTCTCATCCAGGGCTGAGTGCTCATGAGGGCCACCATACTGAGCCCCCAAGCTCCCACGACCAAAGAGGAAATAATTCCGATGACCTTTTCCATCGCCAAAATAGCGTAGGAAACCTGACGATTCCCCACCCAACGGCTCATAAACTCTCCCCTAAGGAAATCTCCCCCCAATGTGGTGGGAAGCGAATAATTAAGAAAGCTGGCCGCGTAATAACCTTTCACGCCCTCTCGAAATGGAAATTTGAGATCAAGCGCTTTGGACAAATGGCACCATTTGTAAGCCATGGACAATCGATCCAACGTCGACGCAAGCAACATGGCTCCAACCCAAGACCAAGAGGCCTGCGAAACAATGGACCACAACTCCTTAAAATCAATGAAGTGATAGGCCAATATCCCCAACACAACCCACATGAAAACCTGATAGATCCAGCGGCCCACCCTGGATTTTCTTGCCGGGCGGGCTTCGTTTGAAACCGCGTTATCGATCGGCGCCACCGCTTCAGGGATCATGGTCTCAGTTTAACCATCCCGCTTTTTTATAGGAGTCCACCATCTGGGTCAACCCCTCACGGGTTTCGACTTTGGGGTTGTAACCCAATTCCTTTATGGCGCGATCGATGTTGTAGGCACGCTCACTTCTAAACCAAGCGGCTCGACGGCGGTGCATGGGAGGTTGAATTCCAAAGGGCTTGCATAAAATTTCCGTCACAATGGCCGCCATCCACAACAGCGCATAGGGCAACTTAAATGTCGGTGGCTTAACTCCCACCGCTTTTGCCAAGACCACCACCACCTCTGCGATATCGATGGGAGTTCGGTCCGCGATGATATAGACACGCCCATTGGTATTTTCTTTTTGAGAGGCCAACCAAAAAGCCTCGCAGAAATCACTGACATGAACAAAATGGTAGGAGACCTTTCCATTACCAAACATAATAAACCGTCCGTTCTTGATCATTTGGGTTATTTTCAAAAACCGTTTTTCGCCAGGGCCATATATGCCCGCAGGACGGAGAACCGTTAAATTCAGTCCCTTTTCTCTGGCGATCGACAAAGCCAATTGCTCCCCGGCCCATTTGCTTTCCTGATACAAATCATCCGGCTTGATGGGACCGTCTTCGTTGATGGGATGCCGTCCCGTCGTTCCATGAACACCCACAGTGCTGCAGTGCACAAACTTTTTGACATGGGCCTCAGCCGCGGCCTCAACGATATTTCTAACGCCCTCAACATTCACATCCCAAAAATCTTTTCTGGTCACATTGGCGGGGCGATAAACAGCCGCCAAATGCATTACGGTTTCAATCCCTTCCATGGCTTTTTTTAGGCTGGCCAGGTCCCTCAAATCGCCCGATACATATTCAATCAGGGGATTGGAGGAGTCAGAACTCGGGGCATTGTGAACCAAGGCCCGAACCGCTATCCCCTTTTCATTTAAATGACGGCAAAGCCACTTTCCAGTGTAGCCGTTGGCTCCTGTGATCAGAATTTTAGGCTTCATAACGTCCCTCCACGGTTCGCGTTGCTTTGAGGATGCGAGGCGACCCGAAAATCCCCATTAATCCAATCGCGCTAAAAAAATTTTCAATACGAAAAGTCCATTGCGGATGATTCAAATATCTATGAAAAGCAAATGGCAGCAAGAAAGCATTGTCCGCAAAAACCACATGAAATCCGTTTTTTTTCAACCGACTTATGATTTGGTAGTCCAAATAAACCCGATAGGGATAGGCACCAAATCCCAAAAACTTTTTAATTCTTTTGATGAGGGTGTCACCCAATGCGGCACTTGTTAATCGGGGGTAATCGAAAATGACGGTTCGTTTTGAAACACGACACCATTCGTCCAGAGCCTTTCCCCAATCCGTTAAATGCATCAACACACGGGAACTTGTGACCACATCGAATGAATGATCGGGAAAAGGAAGGGCTTCAGCATTCCCTTCTACGAATCGTCCTTGGACTCCCACCGCCTGGCTTTTCCTCTGGGCCACTTCCAGCATGGCTGGATACCGGTCCAAAGAAGTGACTTTTTGGCCATCCAGCAGAAACGGAATGGATAATTTTCCGGTTCCAGCCCCAACATCCAACAAGGTGCTCCCTTCTCCCTTCACCAATTTTCGGTAGAGTGCCACTTCCCTGGCCTCCAACCACTCTCCGAATTTTCCTGAGAATCTGTCTTTGTCGTAAAGTTCGGCAACTTGGGTTAATCGATACGGACTCTCTGACGACATCAAGCCACCGCTTGCGCCGGAGGTTGCACGCCTCTGACTTTTTTAATTTGAGCGGACTGCTCTTCGTCCGACCATCCCACTTCTTGAGCCATCAGTTGGACCACTTTCTTTAAAACTTTTTCCGAAGGAATTCCTTGGCTTCCCAGCATCGTCCGCCGAAAAATGACGTCCGATAGTTGAACCGCCATTTCCTCACGAACGGCATACAACACCTCCGCGGGAGTTGTTTGGGTATTTGAATCAATTGGCACCAATCCATCCGGCCACTGGGCCCCCAACTCGATTATTTTTTTATAGTGACTTCCATACAAACCAATAATTCGATCCATAAAAGCAACGGGGATTCGAGGAAAACTTTTACCAGCGGACGATTTGAGCGTCAACAAATTCTCCATACCTCCTGAAAAATGAGCAGGGAAAGCGGGATGTCCCCGTTTCAAAAATCGGTTGACCCAATCCACGGCCTGCCTGGCGACACGTGGAGCTCCCGTGTATTTCACTCCAATTAAAGTTAAACACCCCTGAATTCCGCCAGAGCTGGCGTGGTCCAGCAGAAGAGGTTTTTCGGATAATTCCGCATTTCCTTTTTCTTTTTCCGGACCTTGGGCCGGAACCCACCCCGCGTGAACACTCACGATATCTTCTTTGTTGATCTGAAAGGCTGGATAATTCTCGTTGAGTTCTACCCGAAACTCCTCCGCCAACTCCTCTACCCCACGTTTGTCTTCATTAAATGGACCGTCCCATTTTTGATGGGTACCAACCAAAGTCATCCCATTCCAAGGAGCGAAAAAATAAAAACGTCCAGACGGTCCAGACAAGCCAAAGGCATGGGAACTCCACCGTCGATGCACCACCAAGTTGAGCGCCCTGGCAAATGACACTCTTTTACTCCCTTGTTGAACCGTCCATGGGCCCATGGCCCACACGACAGACTTGGTAAAAACTTTCATATGGTCTTCATTCAGAACATCCTGAACCACGAGTTCCTTAATTTGGTTTATTTCCTTCAGTGGTTCTTGAACGTGAGCGTAATTGACCGCCACTCCCCCCGCTTCAATAAAGGATTGGACAACACCCCATGTCAGCCGCTCTGTATGGAAGGCCTGAGCATCATGGAAAAGAACCCCCCCCGCCAATGATTGACGCGGGAGACCTGGAACCAAACGGAGAACTGTTTCCTTGTTCACAAACGAGTTCGAAGCCCCGTTGATCAGATCTTTTGAAAAAAGATTGTAGAGAAACGTGGCGCCCCAACCGCACAACGACTGAAGCCATTTATTCCCATAAAGTGGGACCACCACTGGAAGCGGCCGAACCAAATGAGGGGCCAATTTTAAGTACTCACTTCGGTTGACCATGCCTTGCCACATTCCCCACAAGTCACCCTTTTTAATTCGACGGAAACCGCCGTGAATCACTTTTAAACTGTTGGCCGAGGTGCCCCCACCGAAATCATTTTTCTCCAGCAGCGCCACTTTGAGACCTCGCCGGCTCGCTTCCCATGCCGTAAAGGCGCCAGTGATGCCTCCCCCCACCACCACCAGGTCGAAGGTGCCGTTCAATTGAGAGAACTGGCGTTTCATTTGGTGACCCAAGCCAGCATATGCCATCCCAAAGGCTTGACCCACGACCGGGGAATCAGGTTAAAAAGACCCACAAACAAATGGTTATAAAGAACGGCCTTCCATCCCTTTTGAAGGCGACTTTTGACTGGGAAACGTTCCATCACCAATTCGAAGGTTGAGAAAGACGAGAGCATGCCTTTAAATTCTTTGGGAGAATAAATATTCATAACGGGAGCATCCACATGTTCCAGATCAACTCTCATCACACGAGAGAGAAACATCAGCCAAGAGTTTCGGTTGTAGGACTGAATCAAAGCGCGGCCGCCTTTTTTAAGAACACGATGAATTTCCCCAATCATTTTTCGGTCATTCAACGTGTATTGGACGACCCCATGGGCGAAAACGAAATCAAATGTTCCATCAGGAAAATCCAACTTTTCACCATTCATTACGAGAACACGCGCAGAGCTTTTTTCGATTTGGATATACCGCTCCGCCAACTGAACCGCCACGGGAGACAAATCAATTCCCACTGCCTCCGCGCCGCCTTTAGAAAAACGAACCAAGTCAAATCCAACACTACATCCAATCTCGAGGACTTTTTTTCCTGAAAAATTATTGAAATTTACCAGCGCAGGGAGGTGCCAAAGTTTTTCATAGCGGTATTCGCGCAAATCCTTAAAAAAAAGTTCGGTTCCAAGGGGGTGGCGAGCCACTGGCAGGTCGTGCAGGTTCCCGTCCCAATATTTTTGAACAGATTCAATGGTGGCCTGCGTTTTCATATTAGAGGAATCCTTACAACTAAGCGGAATGGTTCAGTTGAATCGTACGTAAAGGTACTGCACAAGACGCTGTCGCCCCGGCAATCTTTTGGCCGGGGCCCAGGTTTTCCACTTGAAGAAAACCTGGATCCCGGCCAGAAAGCATGCCGGGATGACGGCACTAAAATATTCACCGTTGATAGACGATAAAGGTCATTCAACTGAATTATTCGGGCTAAGCCGATTTTTTTATTTTTTTTTTGGACTGAGACTTTTGATCTCCCAGAGAAATTTGAGAAACAAACAGATCCATAACTTTTTTTAAACGGTCCATATACACGAGTGATCCATAGCTCCCTTGGTACAGCTGCGTGGCCTGGTGCCCAAGAGAAGCGTGGGCTTCGGGATTGGACAATACTTGCGAAATGCTATCCGCAAAAGAAAGAGCGGAAGGATGCGCCAACACGGCTTCTTTTGAGCTGAGCACTTGAGTGTGTGTCTCATGATCAGTGGCCACGATGGGCTTCCCACTGGCCAGGTATTCATAAATCTTTAACGGGGTATTGTTTCCATGAATGCGCGGGGAAACCAATACATCAGCCCTGCGGATAAAATGCTTTACCGTGTTCGGGTGAAGATTCCCGGTAAAAAGAATATTTTTTGATACGCCCTGCTCCTTGGCCTTTTTTTTCATCGATAATATTTGCTGGGAATTTCCACCGATGAGTATAAAGAGAACTTCTGGAAAACGACGAACCACTTCACGCACGCTTTCGATAAGAAGCGGGAGACCTTGGTAATACTCAAATGTTCCTGTATAGAGAACCAACTTGCGGCCCTCGAAGCGGTCCCAAGCAATCAAATCTTCTGTGATAATGTCGCTGTTGTCGGACAACACCACTGCATCACACAGAGAGTTTTCGATCATGACATGGGGAGTTGAGATCTTCAAATCATCCACAGTGCGTTGTAATTCCGGACAAATGGTGATTACGGCTTTTGAATGGGCAATGGCCTTCGTCTCAAGCCACTGGAACAGGCCGATGAGCCATTTGTTGCTGGAGAAATTGAAATTCTTTAACTGCTGCGGGAGACTTGAATGCATGTCGTAGAGGATGGGGACATTCCAAAAGAAAATGCGATAGACAAGGCAGAAAAAAATAGCTTCTTCATGCGCATGAATGAGGTCATATTTATTTCTTAGCAACAAGAAAAAACATTTAAAAAAAAGAAACACATCAAGAAAAAGCTTTTTTCCAGAAGGACCAATCTTGACGGATTTAATAAAGGGGATGGAGGGAATCCTTAAAACACGCGTGTGCGCGATGTTGACATCACGACCCAAATGGTAAGTCGCCAAATCAACGTCATGACCCAAATCAGACAGGGCTTTGGTCCGGTGATAAACGCTGAAAGGCGTTCCACGAGGAGTAAAAAAAGGCTGAGGTGAAATCATCAAAATTTTCATGACAATTAGCTCAGTATTTTTTCAACTCGGTGCATTTTAAACTGCCGCATTTGAATGAACAGAATCAATTCTCCTATGAGCCCAACAGAAATGATCTGGACCCCCATGATGATCAACAGAACCCCCAACAAGAGCAAGGGACGTTCTGCCAACGCAATTCGATACATGTATTTCCAAACGACCAAATAACTGCAAATTAAAAATCCAACGGAAAAAAATGCAGACCCCACCAAACCGAAAAATCGCAGCGGTTTGGTCACGAACCGGGTGGTAAAAAAAATCATAAGAAGATCGGACCCTCGACGGAGATAGGTCAAAGGAGAATAAAGTCCCACCTGGTTCAATTCTTTTCTCTGACGGACCGGAACTTCGGTGACCAGATAGCCTTGATGCGCGGCGAAAATAGGGAAAAACCGATAGAGATCCCCATAAATCCGAATATCTTCGGCCACTTCCCTTCGAAAAAGTTTTAGCGTGCAATTGGTATCGTGCAATTCAACTTGAGACGCCCAACGTATCAGCGTGTTAAAAAAACGCGTATGAAATTGATTAAGTCCGCTATCCTTCCTTTCAAATCGCCACCCATTCACAAAATCATAGCCCTCGTTCAATTTCTCGAAAAGTTTCCGAATATCTTCGGGTTGAACTTGCAGAAAAGAACCCAAGGTCAAAATCAATCGACCACGGGCATGGCCAAACCCCACCGGCATAGCGGTAGAGTTTCCATAAAATCTCGGTAAGCGGATCACCTTTGTGTTCCGGACAAAGGATTGAACACCCTCAATATCGGACGCCACCTCCGCCTTGTTGCCATCATCCATAAAAATAAACTCAAAGGTCATCTTCATATCACGAAGGAGATTGGCGATCGTGGCGAATGTTTGAGCGGTATTTTCAAGATGATCGTCTAAATAAACAACAACAGAAACATCGAGGAGGGGTTCGATCAATGTCAGCGGACGATTTGGGTTGGAGTTACTCTGAGGCATGGTTGTCTTCACCAAATTGAAACGACAACGAAACTTGATGGAACCCCGCTGATGCTGAATCATCAACAGACAAGTTATTCGCTGAGGAAAAGGCGTAATCCAAACGGAAACGTTTTACCGGGAAATAGAAAACCTCCAAATTGCGAATTTGGAAACCAAGCCCGGTGGTAAACCCCGATCCGCCATCATCCGATGAGTCATATCCGACTCGTAGCGCGACAACGTCGGACATCCACCATTCCATTCCTGTTCGAATTGAATAGGAATCATCCTTTGGATCAAGGGTATCGGCGGAAATAAGGAGTTGCTCGTTGTTAAAGGGTCGAACAGCAATTCCCATGATAATCATCTCAGGAAGTTTGACAGATGCCGATTCGTAGGAAGCCTCTCCACTGATATTTTGAAAAGTGACTCCCGTGGTCCATATCGATCCTTGGGGTTGAAACAAGAAACCAATATCAGCAGTGGACCCATCAGCTTTTGAGTTATCAATGGTGGATTGGAAAAATTTTAATTTCGCTCCTGCGGAGACCCCTCCATAAAAATATCGGCCATAACCAATTCCCAGAACACTCTCGTCGGGAGAAAAGGTTCCAGTGGCATTGCCAGAAACATCACGCCCATTCAAATCTCCATATTCCAAATGGGACAGGGAAATTCCCAACGCCCCAAAATCAAATCCCCCACCCGCTGTTATTCCATTCAATGGCAATACGACGCCGGCATGGCTTGTTGAAATGCTTTCTACGCCGGCCTGTTGCCCTAAAATAAATTCTGAGTCAACCGACAGACCCAAACCTGCCGGATTGGTAAACACGACTTGGACATCATCCGCGACCGCGCCATGCGCTCGCCCCATCCCCGTCATACGGGCTGTAGATTCGGTTGAGAGCAAAGGAAATCCACGCGTTCCGACGCTCGTTTCAACCCCGGCAAACATTAAAGCAGGAGATAAAATAACCGTTAAAAATACTGTCTGAATTCTCATCTTACGACCGCGCATTTTCCACGGGTGGTTTTACTTTCAGCATCCGACAACAGATAGATATAAACCCCCGGAGCCACGGGTTGCCCCGCGTCATTCGTGAGGTTCCAAGTAAATTGCGTCCCTGAATTTTGATGGAGATCCAATACCAATTGACCTCGTGTGTTGTAGATTCTTATATGAACAGGAGCGGGCACTCCGTTAAATGTGATGGTGGATTGACCTCGATCAACGCGAACGGGATTGGGATACACCACGAGCCCGTCGAATGAGCCTCCATAGGAAACAAGCGAAAAGCTCAAGATAAAAGTCGAAAAAAAGAAAACGCGCAAAACGTTAAATTTCATCATCAATACCCCGTTGGCAAATATGGATTTAAATAGGTGGGCAACTTGCTTTCAACCTGGGTTAGAACATACCCCAAAACTTTGGTTCGTTTGAATTGATGCATGATGGTGTTCATGGCCAGCACTTGTTCCCGACGGGTTTTCCCAGCTTGCACGACAAACAATATTCCGTCCATCAGACTTGACAGGATGGGCACATCGGACAAATCAAGAACGGGGGGACTGTCAACAAGAATCAAATCAAACCGAGAACGAAGTTCATCAACGAATTTCTTTAAAAGATCCCCGGTTAACACTCTGGAAGGACTGTTGACGGTTTTTCCTGAAGTAACCACCGACAAGTTGGCAATGCCAGTCGGACGGAGTATCTGTTCCAATTGAACCTGCCCCAACAAATAGTCCATAAGCCCGGGGGTAGCAGAAGTTCCGATTTTTTCCGCAAGAGATCCTCGCCTTAAATCACCATCCACCACCACCACACGCTTCGTGGTTTCGGAGGCAAACGAAACTCCCAAATTGAGCAGGGTGGTTGATTTTCCTTCTCCTTCTAAAGCAGACGACAACAACAAAGTTGTAAATGGATGTTCAACTTGACAGCTTTCCAGATTGGTTCGGAGCAAACGAAAATGCTCAGAGGCTTTGGAATCAGGCTGATGATAGGCGACAATTTTGGGCCCAAACGAAACCGTCATTCCCGTTGACTTCCCATTTTGATGCCCGTTCGTCCCCGAGGGCGTTTTCTCAACATTGTTTTTTTTGGTGTTTTCAATAACGGGAATGTGCCCCAGAAGAGGGATTTCCAGGTATTCACGGGCGTCACGAACGGTGCGGAAAGAACTGTCAAAATATTCCCTCAGAAATATGACCAAGAGCCCCGCTACAATCGCAAAAATAAAACCGGCAGCGCCGATAATGAAGGGATTGGGTTTGGAAAATGCCGTGGGCATCAATGGGGGATCAAGTATTTCCAACATGTCTTTTTTTCCACGGGACCCCAACTTCTGAGCGATGGTGGCATTCGCAAGCCCCATGAGAAGCGCTTGATAAATGTCCTCATTCACTTTTTTGTCTCTCGCATTGGCCGCCAATTCCTGTTCAGATCCCGATTGACCGGCTTGTCCTGTTCTTTGGAGGGATTGAATTTTCTTTCGAATAGCGGCAATTTCCAGGTCAATTTCCTTAACCGCTTCTGATCTCTTGAGATAGGCTTGCTGATAGGCGGGGTTGTCCATAGAAGCGTCGGCTGAACTCTGATTAATATTGGAGGTCAATGCTCTGCGTAAACGAGCTATCTTGTTGTTAAGTTCCCCCACCATCGGATGCTCAGGCGTGGCGTCAACAAGCAGCTTTTTTAAATCCGCTTCGGTCTGAGCCAATTCCATTTGAATCTTTGATGGACCAAGAACCGTTTGTCCCATCAAAACTTCGCGTTTGCGAATGGCCTCATTAAGATCTGCGTTTAACTGGCGCGTGAGGTAACTGGTCTCAGAACTTTCAAGTTTTTCCTTATAGATTCGAAGCTGCTCATGAATGAACTCAACACGGTGACTGGCCTCTGATTCATAAAGCTCTCTATCTTTCTTTACCATTTCCTCGGCAATGGCTTTTGTGATCTGATAAGCACGTTCCGCAACGGGGTCTTCGTATTTAACCAGCACAAAACCATTGGGCTGAATTTCGACGAGAGATTTTTTCTTTACCCGAACCACTTGGGCATCGATCATTTTCTGATCTTCGCCAGGAATTATGTATCCCAAATTGGTCAACATGGTATTAATATTCGAAAAACTCAGAACCATCAAATTCAGTTGTTTGATGCGATTGACCAACGTGCCTTGTGTTTCCCTCTCTCTTTCCAGGGGATTGGCGATCGAACCGGCATCTGTGATCAATATGGCTTCGGCTTCATAGGATTTGGGCAGAATTCGAAATGCGACAGCGGCAAGAACCAACACTCCAAAAAAAGGAACAAAAAAATATTTTTTATGGCGGAAGAACAATTCGGCGATTTCATCAAGAGATCTGGGGATATATGTTTCCATTGCTGTGATTCTCCTTAATATCCGCCCGTAACAACGGAATCGACACTGCCGAATATGGGACTAATCAAACGCCCGATGAAAGTTACAATTCTGTCGAGAATGCCCATCGGGACATACACAACATCACCCGATTGAAGTATCACGTTGTTATCCAACTTCGCTCTGTATAAAAGCTTTTTGGCATGCACCCGATAATATATGGGGCCCGTGTTGGTTTGGCGTATAACAAAGGTTCTCCAATGGGCCGCCCTCTCTGTGGGGAGCCCCGCCACAACCAAGGCATCTCGGACGGTCACTTTATTACTGCCCATGGGGTATTTCCCCGGCCTATGAACTTCACCAAAGACATAGACAGCGCGACTAACGTGAGAAGAGATGTCCACCGTTACCTGTGGATTCAAAACAAAACCTTGATAAATATTCGTTAAACGTTTTTCGATTTGATCGGTTTTTAGACCATCCACCTTCAAATCCTTAATAAACGGAAGTTGGACGAATCCCCATGAATCCACCTCCGCATTTGTTTCAAGTTCAGGATGGTCTTTCACGCGGATCTGAAGAACATCCAAGGGCCCGACAGACAATTCACTTCGTCGCCTGAGGCCCTCTACATGTTCAAGAAAACGGTTGGGTCGAACAGATCGTCTCGTCCCGTCGGTCACTTCAACATCCGCCCCCTCGTCCTCCTCTACCGATTTGAGTGTGGGTGGAACCCATCGATAGGCCAAACCGATCGTATGGATTCGGTCGTCCTGGTTTTTCCGATACGGATAGACATAGGCATAATCAAGCGACAAGTTCCCCAAAGCCAAACCGAGCCCCCCCGTGGCGGCATCTCGATTGGACCCTACGCGAATGAAGGCTTTTTGATTCCAAAAGCTCCTTTCAAGACCTCCGCGCACATCGGCCCTCTCTTCCGATTCGGTGTTGATCCAATCAAAGCTAAGGCGGGTTTGTTTAACAAATTGATAATTTAATCCCAGGCCATAGGTCGCCATTCTGCGCTCGGGACTATCGGCCGATACCCGGGGTTTATTTAAATCCCGGCCAATGAACCCCATGGAAAAATCTGAAGAGAGAATCCACTGTAACCCAGCCCCAACGGTAACCCCGTCCTTTTCTTGATTTTGAAGTCCTGAGGTTAACTCGTCCGTAACATATCCAAACGACGCCCCAACTGAAAGACGCTCTCCATTTTCAGTTTCCCAAAGGGGACGTCCAAATGAAATCCCAATTTCACGCTGACTGCGAAACCCTTCCGTTGAAGTGTGAACCCCATAAAGTCCCCATCCCCAACGCCGATCGGAAGGAGATTCCAGCAAGCCGAAAGAACCCAAATGTTTTTCCGGATCTTGATCGGAAACGACAGGATGGCCGTAAGACAATGAAATCCCTTGAAAGGAAGGAGCATAAACTCCTGCGGGATTCCAAAGTGCTGAGTCCAACCCCATCTGAGAACCCACACCTGAATTGCCCAATCCCATCGATCGGGCGCCACGCATCTCAAATGAATCAGCCGAATAAGCGCAAGGAAGAGTTAAAAAAAACAAAAAAATACTCAAAATGATTTTATTCATAGTGATAAACGGTGAGGGCGCAATTCGCCCGACAATGGATGGCTCCTTCGGTTTAATGCAAAACTAAGACTGGATTACAGCGGGCGGATCATATCACAACCCCACGGTTACAAACAAGAATTTTTCCGTCGAAAAAAGGGGTCAAGGTATCTCTCCAGAAGCGGCAAAAAAACATTCCGAATAACATGGTGACCATCGCGCACCATTTCTTTTATGGAACAGTCGCCATAGTAGGGATCGGGCATATCCAAAGTGGACCCATACCTTTCAGGGGCGAGTGCTGCGAAATGCCAACAGAACGGGCTTTCCTCAGGAAGCAATGGCCCTTTCATTTCTTTGATGAAACGGCCCACCGTTGAATCGGACATAAACACAACATGAGCGCTCATTAATTCTTCTTTTAATAGGGCCCGCGGTGATTGAAGGGCAACCCGAATCCCTTGTGTTTTAAGTTCGGTTTTTAAGTCCGGACATGCGTTGGGCCCCATGCTGTGAGGTGCCCAAATACCGGCGGATTTAATGTCAAACCAGGCTTCCCACCCTCGGCCTTCCACTTCATGTCGAGTCACCGCCTCGAGCGTGGGACTGCGAAAGTAATTCCCTTTGCACACAAACAATATTTTAAGCGGCGGCTGGAAAACACCCCCGTTAAAAATTTTATGAAGAGATTTTGAAATCAGATCCTTATTCACGGAATAAACCTTTTGACATGTGTAGTAAAAATTTCTCCAAACTCGGCCAACTTGCGTTGACCGACGCCACTGAGCCGACGAAATTGCTCCAGCGTTGTGGGCCGTTCCCTGGCCATTTGGCGAAGCGTGGCATCCGAAAAAATGATGTAGGCCGGGACGTTTCGTTCATCGGCCAATTCTTTCCGCAACGCCTTCAGGGAATTAAACAAATTCGAATCGAATCCACCCTCCACCTCTTTGCGACGACGGGGCCGCAGGGACGAGAGCGGTTTGGTCAAGGTGATGGGATCTCTTTGTTTCAGGGCTCCCACCCCCTTGGCGGTGATGGTTAATGTTTTGAAGTCGTCCTGCGATTGGGCCAGATATTCCTTGCGAATCATTTCCTGCCCAAGCGATAGCCATTCCCGTTTTTTAAACTCAGTTCCGATTCCGTAGGTCGAAAGACTCGCGTGACCCCATTTTTGAATCTTTTCAGTGGCATGGCCCATCAAAACGTCCACGGTGTGGGTGAGGCCCACCGAAAAACCGCTCCTTTCTTTGATGCGATACACACAGGACAACAACTTCTGCGCCGGCAAAGTGGCGTCAAAATTCTGACGGGGCTCCAAACAGTTGTCACAACCTCCGCAGGGGAGAGCGCCTTCGGTTTCCCCAAAATAATTGAGCAAAATTTTTCGACGGCAAACAGAGCTCTCGGCGAAGGACATCATCTCACTCAGTTGCCGCGCCGCCACCTTTCGTTCATTCGGATCGGTTTTCTCATTGATGAACCGGGACAATTTGGCGGCGTCTGCCGAGGAATAGAGGAGCAAACAATCACTGGCCAGGCCGTCCCGGCCCGCCCGGCCCGTTTCCTGATAATAGCCTTCAATGTTCCGCGGCAGATTGAAATGAACCACGAATCTCACGTTGGATTTATGGACCCCCATTCCGAAGGCGATCGTGGCGCAAACGACGCGGACGTCGTCTCGAAGGAATTTCTCTTGATTTTTGCCTCGGATCGCTGACTCCAATCCGGCGTGATAGGGCAAAGCGGCAATTCCGTCCTCGACAAGGTCTCGGGCCAGTTCTTCACAGGTTTTCCGCGAGAGGCAATACACGATCCCGCTCTCTTGAGGTCGATCTTTTAGGAATGTCAACAATTGCCGGTAACCATCTCTTTTGGGAAGCACCCGATAAGTCAAATTCGGACGATTAAAACTGGCCACCTCCTGGCGCGGTTGCCGCAAATGCAATTGCTCGATGATGTCTTTTCGCACACGGTCGGTGGCGGTGGCCGTCAAGGCCATGATGGGAACACCGGGGAAAATGTTCCGGAGCTGGGACAATTGGCGATACTCCGGCCTAAAATCATGCCCCCACCAACTGATGCAATGAGCTTCATCAATGGCAATGAGCCCCACCGTCCATTTCTGGACTTCCTCCAAAAACGCCGGCAGCATCAACCGCTCAGGCGCCATATAGACCAACCGAATCTTGCCTTGACGAATGGCGACCAGACGGCGGCCCACCTCCTCAGGAGAAAGAGAGGAATTGATAAACGTGGCCGGGATTCCGTTGGCGCTTAATGAATCCACTTGATCCTTCATCAAAGCGATGAGTGGAGACACCACGAGCGTGATCCCCTCCATCAACAAGGCCGGCAATTGAAAACAAAGCGATTTCCCCCCGCCCGTCGGCAAAAGCGCCAAAACGTCCCGGCGATCCAAAACCGATTGAACAATCAGCCGCTGATGAGGCCGGAAAGCCTCATACCCAAAATGGGTTTTTAAAGCTTCCTCAAGGGAAGGTTTGGTAGTCGTGATCATATTTTTTGAGCTCCTCATTTATTTAGAGGGATATCGCCGGAGGCAGGGATTTTTTTGAAGACCGACGATACAAAAAATCCTAAAAATCCGTCTCACCCTCGGCCCCGCCCCCCAGGACTATATGAAAATAACTGATTATCAATAATTTTAATAATTTAATTTTTTACAAAATGATTACAACTTCTTAATGAGAACTTAAGGCGGCCCGGTTAAAATCCTTCCATGAAATCCGTCAGATTCATTGCCACCGTTCTCATTCCCGTTTATCTGGCCACCAATTGCCTCTTTGCGTACGCGCCAGAAAACAACTTTTGGAAAGAACGGCAAAAGAAAATTGAACTCGCTTCGTTACCGGCTGACGCGATAAATAAATTCCCATCGCTCCCCTATTTACAAAAAGCCATTTCCTCACGAGTCTCCGCGAAAAAAGTCGAACGGTGGCTGAGGAACGGCACGTCTAACTCGAAGTTAAAAAACGTCCTCCTGGCGCTGTCCTCCCAAGCCGGATCCATCCGCGACGTTTCACTCCCCCCCAACAATACCCCCGGGTCCTCCGAGCCGTCTCAAAAAATTGTGGTTCACATCCAAGACATTCACATGAACCAAGAAGCCCAACAGAATATCGGGGCAGCGATCCTGGGCCTCGTTCAGAAAAAATCCGTCGATCTCGTCGCCTTGGAGGGGGCCTTTGAACCCATTGACCTCACGCCGTACCAAACATATCCGCACCAGGATTCCGTTCAGAAAGTGGCGGACTATCTTTTGCGGGAGAATAAAATTTCGGGACCGGTTCATGCTTTGATGACGTCTCCGTCATCCCCCCAAATCCTCGGCATTGACGATTCTCTCCACCACGCCACCAATGTCGAAGCCTACCGGCAAAGCGCCAAGATCCAAGCAATATATTCCAAGCAAATTCAAAATCTCAAAATCGAATACCGAAACAGAAAAGCGAAAATGTTCAACACACGGCTTTGGCAATTTGACCAAAAGGTCGACGCATATCGTGAAGGAAAAATCGAAATGGGAGACTATGCGGAGCATGTGGCGGGTTTCAAATCAGGCCTCAACTCAGATCTTCCCTTCTCCATCGCCACTTTTCTTGAGGCGCTTCGCCTCGAGCGATCTCTCGACTACGCTCAGGTCGAACACGAGCGTTCTCTTCTTCTCTCCCAACTCCTCAAAAAACTTGACAAAGCGGCCGCGACGGAGCTCATGGAAACCGGCCTTGCGCTCTGCGCAGGCGATATTAACCACTCCGACTTCTACCAATACCTCAACGCCCTCTGCGAATCCAATGGCATTCAACTCCGCCAGTTCAGAAGAATCAATGACTACCTTCACTACGTTCTCCTAGCGGAGACCATTGAGGCGGAGGATTTGCTGAGGGACCTGAAAGATTTGGAAGAAAAAATCTACACCCAGTTAATCCAGACCGCAGGTGAACGTGCTCTCATTAAGATATCACACGATCTCTATTTGACCGGAAAGTTGGTGGATTTTTCGCTTACCCCAGAAGAGTGGCGGGAATATAAGATGACAACTTTACGGGAAAAAATGTTCCCTTCCCTGAGACAAAGTCGAGGGAGGGGGACCCTTGGCCTGGAAAGTTTCGAGCAGTTTTACCAACAAGCCGAACTCCGAGACAAAGCCATCGCCAACAACCTATCTCAGGCCATAACCCATAAAAATGTGAACGTCGCCGTTTTGGTCACCGGCGGCTTCCACGCCCAAGGCATCAAAGATGTCCTTCAGCGGTCCTCAACCGAACAGCCAATCATCATTTCCTTCGTCCCAAAAATCACCCAAGTTCAAACCGATAATGGCTCCGCCACCCTCAGCGTCTTCACCCAACAAAAAACCCCCCTCGACCAACTCTTCGAGGGACAAAAGCTTTACCTCGCAAACCATCCCGCCATTGCACAAAGAGCCGGCGGGAAATTGCTGGCGACTTTTGAAGCAACGAGAGGGAGAAGATGGATGCAGGCCGCGGTCAGCCACTTTGGACTGAACAACAAAGCGGAACCCGTCACCCACGGTCGTAACAAACACGCTTATTGGACCCAGTTCGGCCCCGAACGTTGGACCATCGCTCTCTCTGCGGCGGGTGCCATCGCAGCAGTATCAGTCAACGTCCTATCTCCGAAAAATGCATGGGGAGATCATTTCCCCCCCCTCTTGGCCCAAATTGAGCCTGCCTTGAAAAATCCACAGGCGGGGATGTCACCGGAGTTTGCTTTTTGGTTCCTCTTGATCCTATTCATCGCAATAATCGCCTCTTTTATTTTCGATCGGCTCGTTATCAAAAAAAACAGGTTCCTTTGGTCGAGAGGAATTTTCGAGACAAGGGAATCGGAAATCTCAAAAGATCTTCATTCTGCCCACTCTTACCAATCTCTCTCCAGTTTCTCATTCATGCAAAACTTGGCCGTTTTTCTTCAATATCCAACCCGCCTCATAAGCCATTTTATTTTCGGGCATGGGGAAGGCATGAGCATCCTCCTCCATTTTGTCTTCATTTCCGTAACGCTCGGAGCCTTTATTTACTCCGTATTTTGGTTTAACAACTTTCTCAAATTGAAACGAATGGAGAGTTTTTACAAACCAAAATTTCAAAATGACGGGGAGGAAAATTCATCCAATCTCATGTCGCTCACTCTATTTGTCCCTATTGCATTGCTGGGTTCTGTTCTTACGGGGGCGGCATCCGCTCCGCAAATCAAATGGGGGATGGTAACAGCATGGCTATGCATCACTGCTTTTATTGCTTATTTAACGTATGACAGTGGCCAATTTTCCTTGCCATCGACGAAGTCCTTTTTCCTATTAAACCCCTCCTTCTTAAAACCACTCTATCGATTTGCACGAATAATCCTGTTTCCAATCAACGCGGTTTTAGGCATCTATCTCGTGGTGTCATTTTGTGGGTTCGCTCCGCTCTATTCTGCCGTCGTTTTTTTAAGTTTCTATTCCATCCTGGAATACATTCAAAATTACGTTTTTCAACTTAGTTCCGCTGCCTATGGCCTGTTCTTCGTGGGTTATCCTTTCCACGTATTGAATTACATCCTCTGGGGCCATTCCATGCCAACCATGACACTAAGGAAAGGGGTCATCGGAAAAACTCTCGGGAAAAAATCTTCTAACTCTTTGGAAAGAGCCTCTCCCTCTCGCACCGACGCCGCCCTCGCCAAGAGCACGCGAAAATTTGTGGTTCCTCTGGTGAAGGCTCTCTTTCGACCCCTTGAAAAATCTCTCGAACCCTGGTTCGGACAGGAATGGGTCGATGGGCCAGGAACAACAGCGGCCATCGCGGCCCTATGGGAACCGGTGCGATTGGCTCTTCCGTATCTCTTGCTCTTGAATCCCTTCGGATGGGAAACAATCCATGTCTATAACGCCGTTCTCGTCCTGCAGTTGTCTAACTTCGTTTTGTTTTGGGGAGAACACCTCGAGTGGAAAAAAGGTCAACGTCTCCCCCACTTCGGATCCTGGAATCAAATAGGAATTCTGGCGCTACTCACCATCGCCTATTTCGCCCTTCCCATGTTATGCTTCTTCCTCAACCCTGTGTTCGCTTTCGGTTTCGCTTTCGTCGGAACCCTCTCGCTTTTTCACTGGGAACATGACAAGCACGCATTAAGGGAACCCGGAGGGAAAACCGTCGGAAGCCAGACCCGTCAACACTTGGCGACTCTTTCAAGGCGCCCCTTTTTCATGTACGCCGCCGGCGCTGCGATCGCATCATTCCTCCCGAGCGGCGACCTGCTCGATGCTCAAGAAAAACCCAACCGAGACCCGGCTCCGATTAAAGTCACAGTCCAGCGCCCGACCTTGTATATATCTTTTCAATACAGCGATATTGATTTTGACCATGTCGCGCGGGTTGCGCTCAAACGGTTGCTGGAGGACTTCGACTTAACAGAGACCATGTACCAGGAACTCGTCAAACGAGGATTGCACATCAATATTGTGAGATTCGAGAAACCTCTGTTTGATCAGGTCACCAACCACCTATTCAAATCAACCAAATGGAGGCTCTGTTATCACTTGAATGAATTTCGAATTGAAATCAACATCAGTGCCGGTTCGGTTCAATCGAAAGAAGATCTCGAAGATATCATCGCTACCGCTTTCCATCGGGATGCGTTTGGCTACTTGGAACGACTCATGCATGATGGACGAAGCGACAGAATAAAACCCTACCTGGGACTGATTGATTTCATCGAGAGTTGGGGCGCCCTATTCATCACCGGTTCACTCGTCGGGTGGTCCATAAAATCAAAAGCAAATAAAAAGGGGGTTGGTCCCTCCTCGCGGACGCTCGCCCTTCGGAACTCTGAGACATTCACGTTCACCGCCCTCGCCAGCTCCATCATTATCGTCGTCTTTGCCATGTATAGATTATCAACAAGCTACAGTTGGAAATTAGACTGGGGATTCCTAAATAATTTTGTGAATGGTTACCTCAATGATGCTCTCTACATCCCCGGGTTGGTCGGAGGCTTCTATGTGATCCTGTACATCATCAGGCACACGCTGTGGAGTACCGAGACCTCCAAATCGCCACTTTTTCTTAGTCACCTGGAAACAGTTTACCGCTGGGGTCTATTCCTTATTGCGACCAATACGCTTATTAATGGTCTCTACCAGGAGATCGCTCAAATGTACGATGTTGAATTTGGGACTGGAACAATGGGAGATATCATGGTCTACATCCTCACCGCGCTTTTTGCCTACGTTTTAATCTACCACGCGCCCTTCAAAAAACTATCCAAGACGTCGGTCGTCTATCTCATGGCAGGCTTTACGATTTTTATTATTGGAAGCTATATCCCTGGAATGGGCTCCGCGTTGGCGGGCGCCTTTGGTTCCTACCTTGTAGGGAGGCTTCTTCATCGTCCAGGCGCGAAACAAGACAGGATTCCGACGGTGCAAAAAAGTGTTCAAAAACGCTTAGGACCGCGTGCGGCGCCCGTCTTACCAAGGCGGTCGTTCATTAAAATCAGCTCACTGGGCACCCTGGGTTGGGGGGCCGCCCTGGGTTCCAGTGGACGATCCATCATTCAGGGTTTAAAGAAACCGGAACCTCGGCAAATTGAATACCTTTTTACGCTATCGGACGTAGATCTTCTCGAAGCATTGTCCTGGGAATTGCAATATGCCGACCAGTTAACTGCCGATGGGCACCGCATTCGCGCCCTCATTGACGAATTTAAGTTGAATTACAACCGAGATCCGGGAAGCGTCGCTATTCCTCGTAAGGGCCCCCTCTGTCAAGTTGTGCCTAGAAGCGGACGACCTCAGCTCCATATTAATTTTCCACTGCTTCGCCATTATGTTGAGGAGGCCGAACGCTTGATGCAATCGAATCCTTCGCTCGCACGAGAACTATTGAACTATGTAAAAGGAGAACTGCTCGCTCAGACTTATATTGCCGACAATATCGAGAACATTGAACATCACATCAAGCTTTACGAACTTCTACAGGCTCATCATGAAAACCTCGCTGCGTACCCCCAACACAAACTCTTGGTCCGCACAATTATTTCAACCGAACTTGAGATCATTGCTCGGAGTTTGGCCATCCAGTACATCTATCTCGCTTATCAGGGATGGAACAAAGAAAAATGCGAGCAACTTGCCCACCTTTCACCCAACCCTCTAAAAGGAATCATGTCTCAGCATGCCGTCGATTTTAAGGCGCTCGAAAATACCAACATCCCTATCGGTTCGCCGGAGTGGATTTACCTCCTTAAAACGAGCATCGCCAAACGACTGTACTTCCCACATTTATCCAATCCCACGATGCCCATTCATATGCTTGTGTCGTTGGCTCTGGAATGGGAGATAGAAGAGGGAAAAGCGACACGAGATCCCAATGGCACCATTAATATTGATTCTAAAACGTTCGACTTTCTATATGTTGAACCAGGATACTGGGACGGTACCAACGCCAAGAAAATACTCGCTGGACAATCTTCAAAAGTCAATGGAAGCGTAGAGCAAAAAAAAGACGCCGCCCTCGCCAAGAGCACGCGAAAATTTGTGGTTCCTCTGGTGAAGGCTCTCTTTCGACCCCTTGAAAAATCTCTCGAACCCGTGTTCGGACAGGAATGGGTCGATGGGCCAGGAACAACAGCGGCCATCGCGGCCCTATGGGAACCAGTGCGATTGTCTCTTCCGTATCTCTTGCTCTTGAATCCCTTCGGATGGGAAACAATCCATGTCTATAACGCCGTTCTCGTCCTGCAGTTGTTTAACTTCGTTTTGTTTTGGGGAGAACACCTCGAGTGGAAAAAAGGTCAACGTCTCCCCCACTTCGGATCCTGGAATCAAATAGGAATTCTGGCGTCTCTCACCTTGGTTTATTTCGGCATTCCTCCATTGGTTTTCTTTCTTGATTCGATATTCGGTTTCGCCTTCCCTTTCGTTGTCGCTTGCACCTTTGGAATTCCCCTCGCGCTTTGTCACTGGGATCATGATTACCAAGTGCTCAAGGGACTGGGTGAGCTTGCCCCCGCCTTACAGTGGCCCGTTCGAATTCACATAGATCCCGCCAGAAAATTAACCACACCGGAAGGTGTGGATTTTGATTTTTGGGGGCTTTTCCCAAACCTTGAGGTGGAATGGGTGGGACTGCTTAACAAGCCCACGAAGATGAGTACCACGACCGGATCCGATGGAAGTGAAAAACCCCGAAAATCAATTCGGATTGAAGGATTAGAACGTCCCTACGAATATCCCATTTCCGAATGGACAATTGAACGCATCTACTCCAGCGGCCCGACTGATTTTGAGGGCGGACGAGAAGAGATACAAAACATGACTGGTGAACCGGACGGAGACAAGTTCCTTAAGCATCTTCCTTGGCTGATCCGGCATCTCTTTCGAGATGATCTCGAAATTTCTCTTGAGGACCAAGTTATAACAGCGCAAAGAGTCGTTGGTGCAATGAGGTTGAAATTCTCCAGCACCACCGGTGTTCACGCCCGAATATTCTTGCTGTTGCATATATTCGTAGCCGAGCGAGAAGCGCGGGACAGTAGCCAAGCCTCCAACAAGTACGCGGAGTTTATTAATCGGCTGAAGGGTGCGCTGTTAAATCCTCTTAACGCTGCTCAAAGAAAACTTCTTCGTGACGAACTCCTAACAGTTTCTCAAAGAGAACCAAGTCTACGACCATTCATATATTCTTTTATCCCTCAAATCGATCAATTGAAAAAAGTAACACCCGATCTAAATCAAGAATCCGCGAGGCAATTTTTGGAATTGATTGTAACCTTCGGAAGAGACGATGAATCAGATGAAAACCTTGACGATAAACTGCGCGAACTTCGAGTGGCCATAACCCCGAAAGATTCGAATTTAATGTCGTGGAACAAGCCACTGGACTCCACCAGAAAGGAATTACATAAGGCGTCAAACGTCCAGTGGGTCATCCTCCTCCGTGACGGAGACAGTGTTCAGCACGGAAATTTTGAGCTTGCCTGGTTTGAGTCCATGGCTCACTTCAGCACAGATTGGGTCATTGAAAATCCCGAGCGATATTTAAAAAATCTTTTTAACTGGATGGATGAACTTGATATTGAAACTCTGGAATCGGACCGGCTTGGCACGATTGAAGAATTTGTGAACTCTCACATCCGTCCCAACACCAATCTAAACGACAAGCTGACCATGTTGCGAGAAAAACTTAAGGTGCCAGAATCGTCCCCTGATCAACCCTCCCGCATAACAACCGCACTAAGATTCCTTGTTGATCTCCAACACGTGCGCCAGAAGAATGCGGCAAGGATCGAATTTGTTAAAAAATTCTGGGCATTTGAAAAAACCGCGCACGAGTGGAGAAGTAGGAAAGGGAAAATTGCCATCCTAACTGAGCTCGATCAAGTTGATTGGAACAGAAGTTCCTACGAAGGAGAAAACGCGCGGACTTTTATTCACCTCGACAGTTTAGCGGTCTATCCCTTGACGTGGTTCAATAGAACCGACGCCATTGCACACGGGGCACATATATTGGCCACACAATACAGTTATGGCTGGGGCGAAGACCTCGAGACCGTCGGTGTTGTCGTCACCGACGAGGTGAGAGAGCTGTCAAAAAAATATAACGTAGATCTTCCAGAAAATTGTGCCTTAATCTACGTCACTAATTCTGGATACAAAGGAGATGGTGGTGATTTCGATGGTGTTGAGGACCCCACTCCAGATCCTTCGACAGAAACAGATCCTGTTGTTGACCCGCGTCTTGTCGGCGCTCCCAGCGCATTCAGTCTTCTGCCCCTGGCCAGCCCATTTTTCTTATCTCAATTCATGTCAATCGTCGTGGGACAAGAAAAGGGTTTTCCAAAAGTGCCGACCAGTGACCATTGGGTGTATGGAATCGTTTTCCAGTTAATTGTTGCGACCCTTGCTGGAGGATTCCTCTGGTTCCGCCACGTTCACCATCTGGCCCGAGCAAAGGAATCAAAGTTAAAGAGGAAGGATATCTTTCAGCAAGTTTTTGGAGGGGTTGAGCCGGTCGGCGTGGCGGGCCGTTATCAAGGAGGCACGAAGGGCTCCCGCTCTAACAACAGAAACGATAAGCCAAACAAAAATAATGTGGAGGGTATCCTCCTGCCTTCGCCTAAGAAGAACCTGCCCACGGGAAAAGAACAAAGAATCAGAAACAGCGCCGCCTAACACGACCAGTTGACTGAGAGATTTCTTTCCCCCATCAACTTTTTTTAACTTCCAAAATGGGCATGGAGGGACTCGAACCCACACTCTCCGAAGAAAACAGGATTTTAAGTCCTGTGCGTCTGCCATTCCGCCACATGCCCAACAAAACTCTTTTCTAATCAAGGGCACCGAACGACGGTGCCACTCGCCGCGGCGAGTATCGTGGTAAGGTAACCCCGGACTTACGACCGGGGTCTTGGCCACGATAAACCGATTCAAAAAGCGTTCAAAACCTATGCAGTCACAATGCTCACATCGTGACCCCAATTATTACTGGGGATAATTTAATGGTAATTAATATTGAGCTTATTTTGGATACGATATTACGCTGCTTTTCGCAGGTGAGAATGCGTTTGGTCTTTTTCAACAAGAGCAAGTCGCCATCCGAATACATCGGCGAGGTTTTGGAGGCTGGTTAAACGGGGGTTTCCCTTCTTGGACAACATCCGAAAAAGATGTTCGCGACTTATTTTCGTTTTCTTAGCAAGTTTGACAAAGCCGCCATGCGCTTCTGCCACATGTCGCAGCGCCAAGAGGAATGTACCTTCATCCCCCCCCTCTAGACAAGCATTAAGATATTCCAAAGCAAATTTAGGATCTTTAAGATCGTTGATGAGATCCTCATGATAAGTAGGATTTTTCATTGATTCTTCCTCCTCAAATAATCGCCCCAATAAACATGCGCAGTTTTAATGTCTCTCTTCTGTGTGTTTTTCTCTCCACCGCAAAGCAACCAAACCACGGTGCGTCCTTCTTGTCCAAAATAAATCCGGAACCCTGGCCCAAAAGAAATACGCAATTCGCACACCCCTTCGCCTACCCATTTAAAGTCGCCCAGAAGTCCGCGTTCAACACGAGTCAATCGCTCACGAACCACCGCTTGAGTCTTGATGTCTTTGAGTGAGTAGTACCACTCCCGAAATGGGACCTTGCCTTCAACCGTGGTGTAATATTCGATTCTCTTTGGAATGACGTCCATTGAGACCTCCCCTATAGTAGCTTATATATCACTTCTTTTTGAGGGGGATATCTTTGTCGACATCTTCCGTTGACACTTTTTCGACACACACGCTGGAAACAGTTGGTTCTCAGGAGGAGTTTTCGGATTTTAAGTCCCGTGAGTCTGCCATTCCGCCACATGCCCGAAAAATCGGCAGCCTACTCGTTCACTGTATATCTAATCGCTATATTCTCCAACAGCCTATTGGAAAATCTCTAAGCCTGACGTATCTCCCGTAGCTCCTTACGAATTTCATTTGCCAATTCGTTTTCACTCGGCAGATGCAACTTATATCGACTGGCAAATATCTTTTTCTTATCTCGACCTAACATATATTTCACCATTGCCTCGTTCTTATCGGCACACAAAATTAGGCCGATAGTAGAGTTGTCGCCGGAAGTACGTCGCTCCTGATCGAAGTAATTTACGTAAAGTTGCATTTGGCCGATATCGCCGTGAGTCAACTTTCCTGTTTTTATATCAATCAGAATATAACACTTCAGAATAGTGTGATAGAAAACCAAATCCACGTAAAAGTCAAGGGCAGCCCTTCGGGCTGCCACTTTTCCGGGACTTGTATCCCCGGAAAAGTACCGCGGTAAGGTAATCCCGGACTTACGTCCGGGGCTTCAGCCGCAGTGATCGCCATCCAAGGTAAGCCGCGACTGCCTTTCGATAAAAGCAAAACCTTTTCCGAGCTCGAGGAGAAAGTTCTGTAAATCCGTTATAAGAGCCTGTTCCAAATTGGACTCAACCAGTTTATGGGATTCGGGTAAGTCGAGAAATTCGAGAACAAAGGGATCTTTAATGGCGTCCTCAGGAGTTTGGATTTCCTGTCCTTTCTGAGCCAGCTTTAACAATCCTTTCTTGTCTCTGCTCTTGGCCAAACGTTCAAATAAAAGGCTATTGATTTGACGTTCCAGTTCCCGTGCAGACCAATTGTTTTCCATGGCTTCGGTTTCGTAGAAAGCTCGGGCGTATTGGCTTTCAACGGTGATCAATGTTCTGTAATGAGTCCAAGATAGCGACCAGGTTTCACTGGAATAGTGCCGCAGTGCGGCACTATTCGATTTTTTTCCCAATTGGAGCCGCGTTGCGGCACCTTTTTTATATCTCAAATAAAATTGGCGCATTCTCTTAAGTAAAGTGGGCGTAAAACCTCTGCCATAGCGACCGCTCAACCGATGAGACAGATTCTCAATTAAACCTTCCCCATATTCAGCCCGTGCCCGTCCCTGTTGTTCCTCTTCCACGATTTCCTGACCAATCATCCAGTAGGCTTGAACCATTTCGGTGTTTACAGTCCGAACCACGTTCCGCCGCGCATGCTCCAAAATAAGGCTGATACGGTTGAACAACTTTTCAACTCGGCGGGCGCGCGATGATTCTTTTTTAACGAATAATTTCCCAGTCATATCTCAGCAGGAAATTATCATTTCTCGATGGTATCATGAGACCTCATCATGAGGTTATTTCTCACCTTCATATTTCTTGCGCCGGTGTTTGGTTTTTTCGCTTGCGCGCCCTCCCCTATCAAACGCATCCCCATTTCAACTCAAATCAAAGTAAAACCCTCTGAAAAATTTCATTGGCCGCTTGCCAATGCTTCACTCCTCTCAAAATTTGGGAAACGGGGAAAAGGATTTCATACTGGAATCGACATCCGCGCTAGGTTGACAGGCGGAGATGCGGTTGTGGCCTCTCGAGCGGGGCGCGTCATGTCGGTCGGTTGGGTCAAGGGTTATGGGAAACAAATCAAAATTCACCATTCAGACGGATACGAAACCCGCTACGCCCATTTAAAATCAATCAAGATCAAGCTCGGCGAGCGAGTCAAAACAGGTCAAACAATCGGCATTGTGGGGGCCACGGGCCGAGCCTCGACCCCGCATCTGCATTTTGAAATTATCACGCCCGGGGGCGACTTTATTGATCCGTTTCTTCTTCTACCATGAATATTTCACGGTGTAGGACACCACAGATTCCCCATTCATTTTAACAGGAACGTCGAATTCAATGGTCGAAGAGTCTCGCTTGCGGAATTTTTGACTGGACTCGAGAATTTTCCATTCCCCCCAACTCGACAGATGCTCCACCACCGTCACCACAACATCTTCGTCTTTGTGATTGCGAAGTTTGATTTCGAATGTTTCTTGTGACCAACGCTTGTCTCTTTGGGAGGCCGTTTGGATTCGCTCGCCTGTCACATCAAATGCGTCTCCCATTTTGACGCGCACCGTTTCATCTTTGGGCGTGTGGTCAAGGCTGTCTTCTCCAATGAACTCAAGGGCCTCATCGCTGTCCTTTTTATAAACACGCACGCGTCCTTTCGGCAAGGGAATGCCCAAATGGTTGTCTTTCGAATTTCTGAATTCCAACATCACCCACACTTTTTTGTCGGAACGGCCTCCGTCGTAAATAAACAGTTTTTTTAAGGGGACTTCTGCCGCCGAGACCATTTCAATCTGTTTGGTTTCATTGTTTTTCAGCAGGGTGGGCCGCTGAAGCGTGTAAAGATGGTATTCAAAAAATGATTTTTCTTCGAATTGCGGCGCGCGCGCTTCCATGGCCATCACGGCCCCCTTCGCTCGCCTATTGTCGGCCAAATAACCCGCTTGAACCCGGTTGACATCTCCCGCCACCAGTTTCAATTTGGCATCGGGGAAAGTGGCTCCTGAATTATTCGTTAGAGTCACCCAGGCGTTTAAATCCATCTTGTCGTCTTTGGCATTGGACACCAACACATAATCCGCTTGCCAACTCATTCCCGAAGTCAAATAACTGATTTCACATTTTTGTTCACCAGATTTTTTGGATGATATTTTCCACAGCAATGTGGGCCGGGTCAAAAAGCCCTCCGGCAATTCAGAGAGAACGGGGTTCCCGGCCGGGTTTAAATAAATTTTCTTTCCCACTTGAAGAACCCGACCACCATTGATGGCCAGCAGGGTCCCCTTGACGGTTTCCCGTTTTTCACCCCCCACCCCCACGAACCGTTCCAGTTCTATTTCTTTTCCAAGATACTTCTCGAGAATTTTTTCTTGGCTGATCAAATCATATTGATAGTTTTGTTCTATCACCGACACTCCCTCTGGGTCAGAAAGGGATTTAAAATGCACACTGGTCGCGTCGATACGGGAGGGAACATCCACCACGGCCACGTCATTTGATCCGGCCACCAAGTTAAATTTTCTTGTTTCTCTGACCAGTCCCATATCCTCATTGTAGACCGTCACCTCCAAGGCATGGGCCATCAACCCGCCAAAGCCCAGAAAAACCGCAAACGACACGAAAGTTCTTTTCATATTTCTCTCCTTTATTTAGCTGCAGATCCATTGCGAACGTAAACTTCATATTTGAGACGCGCTCTTTCCGCCACATCTTTAAGGAACCGGGGAGATGATTTAAATAAATCCACCAACCCTGGTCCTAAAAAGTTTTTCTGTTCCGTCACGAATTGAATATCTGAACAAACCTGCTGAAGAAATATGAGCGCTTCCCTCGCCCCTTGTTGGTTGGCTGGAAAATCGACCGTTTCACTTGTCGCAGTGGCGAGAACGGACAACAGGTCGAACAAAATAAATTTATCCTGAGCAGCGCTCAACTGGTAAAGATAGGCTCCCGTCTCATGCAACACAGATTTCTCGTTTTCGGTAAAAAATCCCCGACGAACCGATTGAGACAAATGAGGGTCAATAAATTTGTGATATCCCTCATGATGGCCCACCGTATCGATCAAGGGTTTGCGCAGGTCCGTCATATCAGAGAGAGAATCTCGAACCAACAAATCAATCAACTTCACCGACGCTGGATCAAGGTCCCCGTGGGGTGTTAATACGCTCGCCCTCTCATCACTGAGATAGGATTGGGTCAAATGGAGTTGTTGGTCGATTGTTTGACCGAAGAGAAGCAAAGGCCCTTGGTCCCCTTCCGCATGGCCCAACGCCGGGTAAAATTCATTTTCCACAACGGGCGCGACCTCATACATATAAAAAGATACCCCCAAAATATCATACACATGTTTGGTTTCGATCAAATAGGCGGACAAATTGAGCTGCCCTTCGATCAACTTTTCGGCGTCCCATACCAAATGGAGACCCCACAAATGGAGCGCTTCGTTGAGGCGATCCTTGGCGTCAATCAATTCAAATTCTTGTTGTTTGAGCCGCACATCTCGGCTGAGATCCCCCAATTGATTGAAACCCTCTCCAATCAATCCTGATTGAAAGACGGATCCGGCCTCCATCGCCACATTGGATATCGCGGCCTCAAAATCACGAGGATTTTGATATAGGGTGGACGAAAATTCTTTAAGCGCCCCCTGCGCGAACCCACGTATTCGTTTTTTCTCCAATGGTTCCAAGGTTGAAATAGGGACCATGGGAAGCGGGGAGAGGCCATACAACACCGACTTGATCCAAATCCGAGGCTCCGCCGGAGCTCCGTTAATCAACGGAACCCCCTCCATGGCATTCTTTAATTCTGGTCGAATAAATGAATAGCGCGTGGAGAACCCTTTCTTATGGAAAACTCCCTCCCAATAGGAATCTTGGAAAAGCGTTTGTTTTTTAACAAGGTTTGAGGCCTCTGGCCGATCGAGAAGTTCAATCAAATGCTTCGCCACGACAACTTTTGCCTGTTCAGCTTGAGTGAGGGAAGTATCAAGGCCCCAAGCACAGGCTAGAATTCGAGCGGTAATGAAATAAATTATTAAACGTCGACGCATCATCGAAGTCATATTAAATTATGATTAATACAAGACATAGATAAACGCGTGATCATTGATTCGTTTCCGGCTGCGTAATCAGCAAAGTCATTCTGAACGAAGTGAAGAATCTCTATAGGATTATTTAATATCCCGTAGGGATCCCTCGCCCGTGGCTCGGGATGACAATCTGGCAATCCGAAACAGACTCTGATCCGCTATACCAATTTGAGGTTTAACCAACTGGGGGGTTATTGTGAGTCAAGAACATCACGCTCGTTCCTTTGACACTTATGAAACCACCGTGGAGGAGGCCACTTTGGTCACTCCACGCAACATTCATCTTCGTTTTCGATTGCCTGATGGAAAATCGATCCAATTTAAATCCGGGCAATTCGTGCAAGTTTTTGTTCCCCAACCCGACAAACCGCGCCGCACCTCTTACTCCATCGCTTCCGCCCCTCAAAACCATGAATTTATTGAACTCTGTGTGACGTTGGTTGAGGGTGGGAAATCATCCAGCTATCTGCACAGTTTAAAACCAGGCAACAAGGTCACTTTCATGGGGCCCTTGGGAAAATTTATTCAACCCGACCCCTTACCGCGAGACGTGGTCTATATTGCCACCGGCTCTGGTATTGCTCCCTTTCGGAGCATGATTTACGACCAACTGTCGAAAAAAACCACAAAAAATATGTATTTAATTTTTGGAAACCGCTTCGACGATGACACCATCTACAAATCAGATTGGGAAAAAGTGGCCAGCCTGCACAAAAACTTCACACCGCTTTTCACATTGAGTCGACCCACTGAAAAATGGAAAGGGGAAAAAGGTTACGTCCAGGAAAAAATTCAGGGATTCGTCCCCAACCTCACCGACAAAGACTTCTATATCTGTGGTTTATCACCCATGATCAATGCCGTGCAAGAAAAACTGATCTCGCTTGGGGTCCCGTCCAGCCAAATCCATTTCGAAAAATACGATTGATCACAGCCCCCGCAGTTCGAACCAAATTTCCACTCGACGGTTTTTCGCTTTCGATTCGGGTGAATCCCCCTCATCCAACGGTTGGGCCGAACCCATTCCTTTGCTGATGAATAAACGTGACGGCAAACTGGTCTTCTTGCGCAAATAAAGAACCACCGCATCCGCCCGTTGCTTGGACAGCCGTTGATTGGCCCGACTGGACCCCGTTTTATCGGTGTGTCCTTCCACCACCACGCGAAATGGCCGTATTTGGACCATGGAAGCCGCCACAGTATCCAGAACGGAAGTGGCATTCTCAGGCAAAATTGCGCGACCACTCTCGAAAGGAATGGTGGATTCCTCAGCAGTGATGTTAAGCATCCGCACAATAGGAATGGCCGCAAGGAATTCCTGATTGTTCCGCATCTCATTCAAAAATTTCTGAAGGTTTTTTTCGATTGTTTTCAAGGATGATTGGGCCCTGCCCAACACCCGGTTGGTTTGTTTGAGATCTTTCTTGAGTCTTTTGAAGGCTTCCGAATCAGCGGTTTGAAGAGATTGTTTCAGGTTGTCTTTCATGGCCCGAAACTCCTCAACGTCTTTTCGATAATCATGGGCTTGGGACTCCATCTCGGCACGTCGCCTCACCATATCGATCACTTGGAGTTTGAGTTGATCCCGCAGCGTGGTGTCACGAATATATTCGGCCAAACGCAGCCCCGGGACCGAATCAAGGCGCATCATTTCAGTAGAAAAGTTTTTTGCAAAATGAGGATCCCAGCGTCCTGGCGTTCGACGAAAATCCGGGGCCGTTATGTTAACGCCGACATTCGGACGGTTGTCATCAATACCAATTTTTTCGGTTTTTCCTTCTGCTGATTTTGAAAAAGTATTGCGCGCTTTTACTACCACGATATCTCCCTCTGAAATAAATGTTCCCGATCCAGATCGAACACGCATTTGCGCCATTTTTCCATCAAAGGTCAGACGCGCTTGCGCATCTTTGAGCACGGCGTCTCCCAAGGGAGTTTCAAGACGAAACTCTTTTCCATTATCAGACACGCCATAAACCTCTCCTTCACGCAAGGAAACCATAGCGACATCGCACTGGTTCGCTGTAGTTTTAATTTGAAGACGGGTATGGGGCCCCACTTCCGCTTTGACTCCATTGGCGAACACCAGATGAGCTGAGGCATTGGCTTGAGAGGTGAGAGTGTCTCCTTCAAATACATATCGACCCGCCCTCACGCGAAAAGATTCTTTTTTTTCCCCAGAAGATTGCACTCGAACGGTACCCGACGTTCGCGTGATCAACGCCCGCGCCGCTATCCCGCTGCAAAGCGCGTCACGGGCCAAAAGATCAATCATTTTGTCTTTGGACGTTCGCCATTTGCCTTTCACCTTTTTCCAGGGTAAAAGGGGAAGCGCTTTCGCGCTCACCATCTTTTGTCCCTTTCCTCCCACTTGGGTGACCAATTTTTTTGAGGGAGTAATAAGAGACCGGGAACGAAGTTCGCGCTCTGATCGGGAATTCTCCGCATCATCCCCAAATTGGACGTCCAGAGACAAACGATGGGTTTGCCCCAAATCGCCAAAAGGGACCCAGGCATAATTGAGACTGGAACCCGAAAAACCAAATCCCGCCCCCGCGGAGAACCCACTCAATCCTTCGACATCTCCGTTGGCCTGCGTGTTGTACCCACCCCTAAAAGAAACGTCCCTGGTTTCTCCCCAATCGAACTTATATTCGGTTCCTGTGGCCAACCAGGGATGTCCTGTTTTTGGTTTGATCACATCCACATTCCAAATCAAACGGGGAAATATTCGCAGGCTCGTCCCACCCCGCATGCGCAGCGGCAATTCTTCTTCCATTGATCGATATTTTAATTTTCCTCCAACATTTTCGACCGACAAAGCCAATGAGCACGGCCCCCTAAGGTGATGAAGGCCAAAATTTACCCCCGCGGTTGCCGCGGACTCAACGATGGTGGATTTGAGATAAAAAATTGACATCCCGACACTGGTCATAAAAAATGATTTAGAGGCGCCCAATCGGACACATATGTCATTGGGAGAATAAGAATCAGCAGCCAATCCGGTGTTGTCATAGGAAGGGATCGTTCCAGTATTCAAATAGGAAAGTCCCACGCCCACCGCATTTTGAAATCCAAATGGCAACGCAAACGCCAATGTATTGAACGTGATCTTTTCAAGATAACTGGTGTGCATGAGCGACATCGAACGCCCTTCCCGACGTGACAGGGTGGCGGGGTTGTACCACAGGGCCGACGCCCCTGTCGCTGTGGCACTGTATGCCTCCCCCATGGCAGCCCCTTTCGCCTCACCGGGTAAAGTCAACACCACATCATCCCCTGACAAAGGAAGCGCCGCCACAAACATCAAAATTGCGAATGCCTTTTTCATCGCTCAATTCCCACTTTGAGTGTCTTGTTTTCACCCGCTGAGCTCTCGATGTTGATCAAATAGACGCCACTTTTCACGGGTTCGCCGTCTTCATTTGTTCCGTTCCAGCTCACCACCCCCACGTCGACCAGGTCATAGGTGATTTTCTTGATCAATTCGGCGCTTAAGGAATAAATGCGCACGGTCCCAGACTCGGTGAGGTTGGTGATGCTTAGGGAGGAGGCATCAAATCTTCCCGCGGACCCCTTTTTCCACGGGCTGGGATATACTTTTGCCTCGGCCAGGGTGGCGGACGTGGGAGAAGCGGCCAAGGCGTAAACAGAAAAATGGCTCAGCGAAGCGGAGACAAATTTTGTGCTCGGATCAATCACAACTCCTGACACCGCCTCCCAGCGGTGGGTGTCTTCATTGAGGTTAAGCAACCGGATCCCTGAAACTCTCAAGAGAATCGAATCAATGATTCCATCGGAATTGAGGTCTGGATATCGGATTCCCAATGACACCGGTCCAGTAAATCCAGATGTGTAGGCCCCTTGAGAGGTATAGGCCATCACTTCCCTCACGCTGGATGGAATGAGCGTTAAGCCTCTGAGGGAAGCATTGGCCTCTGAGATGACGCCGGAGTCAATCTCCAAAGGTGTGTTCTCCGGATCCGCCGAAATGTAGAGACGACTGTCTGGCAACGCAGCGGAGGCCACTGTCAGCGTTGATTCACCTCCCGTGGTGGTAAAGCTAATTCCACTGGCCGAGGTGAGAGTTTGAATGGTGACTGGCGTTGCAGAAACGGCATTGGTGACCGTGAGAATTCCAGCCCCACTGGCCGCCGATATCTTGCCATCCGGATTCTCAATTTCCACGTCCCACATCCCCGCTGTGACACCCGACATTTTCATGATGGCGGTAATGGTGGAAGGCTCAACGACCTCAAAAGATTCCGGAAAAACACGGGGACTTCCACTTCGTTTGAAGCGAATAACTGCCCCCATCTGAATAAAAGCCCCTGTAACGGTGAAAGTCTTCTGACCCAAATTGCTAACGGTGGATGGGGAAATCATGAAGATATAGGCAGCCGGAACCGCCGCCGTCGTGGTGCTGGCTTTCACACTGGCCGGAACAATATCCCCATTTCCATTCTGAGTTTTGACTCGATAGTAATAGAGTTTCTCGGCCGTCAGTCCCGTGTCGAGGTAGGGAGCCAAGCTGGCCACGGTACCGCTTGCCAGCTGTGTATATGAAACGTCATTGGTGGAACGTTCGATAATAAAATGGGTCCCCGAGGGATTGCCATTGAGGTCCCAGGTCAATGTTAAAGAGGAAATAAATACACTTGGGAAACTGACCGTCGACGCCGGCAAGGCTTCGGTATAACGAGTCACTTGACTTGAAGCGGCTTGGCTCACATCGGTAAAGGCTTCGACATAGCGCGTGTAGGCGGTATTCGTCGATAAGCCTATTTCGGTCCAATACGTGGTATTGAGGGTGAGCGAAGGCGAAAGTGCTCCTCCCGTGGAAGATTTGACCACGAACCCCAGCGGATGATTGACCTTGCTCCAACTCCAAGTAATGCTTGAAACCCCCAACGTCGTCCCTGAGAAATTGGTGGGAACGCCCAATGTCCCCCAATTAACGATCCCATCCGGATCGTATTCATAAGAGGGCCCAGTTTTGCTCCCAGTCGAATCAATCACGTCAATATCAGCGGCGGCCAGGACCGAAGGATTTATTATGGCGCGAACATTCGTACTGAAGGAAACATCAAACCGAGGTGAATCCAATGTCACATTGGATTGGGTGACAGGATCGAAATTAATGGCGGCTCCGCCCGTTGGACCGCTGACAAAATCCAAGCCTTTTAAGTTAACGGGGACAGCCCCCACTCCCAAACGGAACCCATGGGCATTCATCGACCCCAATACGGTGGTGGTTTGAATATTGACGGTGCCGCTCATGTCCGTGGAAAATCTTGTCACACCCGATGCGGAGCTGGTGAAGATACTGGGCCCTTGAACCAACAAGGTTCCGCCACTTAATTGCAAGTGCGTGTTGTTCCAAAAAACGAAAGTTCCTGTTTGCCCTGTTGGAACGATTAAATTCCCTTGTCCCGTCACATTCAAGGTACTCGACCGAACATTGATAAGGCCACTTTGGACAGACATTGTCGCCGTTCCAATTACCACCCCATTGAAAAAGTTTATGGTACTGGCACCAAGAGTTATGGTGGGTGAACCAGAGTTGGAAGCGGGACCAATCAAGGCCGAACCAACCACATTATGGGTAAACCCGCTGCCCCAATCACTGGTCAAAGCGCTCCCGGATCCCCCCAAGGACAAATTTCCATTCACCGTTATGCTGCTGAGAAAAACCAAGGCAACATTCCCGGCTCCGGAAAGATTAAGGATTGCATTGGCTGATCCGGACCTTACTTGATAGGTTCCATTCGCGCGACTATCGAAAAGAATTTGACCCAAAGAGGGTGCAAAATCGCCCGCAGAAATATCCCAATTGAAAGTTCCCCCGACCCCGCTTTGGGTTCCGCCTGTGAAAGTGTGAGTGCCACCCATCGATTCAAAACGGCCGGAACTAATATTGAAAGTTCCATCCACAATCAAATCCGCTGTGGCGCGGACCGTGCTGGAGGATTGGACGCGGAAATTATGAAAATAACTATCGAACAATCCCGACCCCAAAGAAGTTGGGGTCATCGCCACGGTTTGGAGCGAAGTCCCCGTCCAAAAAATTGTCCCCCCCGTTGAAGAGCGGAACCGCCCCCCGGTATGAGAAAAATTTTTCCCGATGGTGATTTCGTAGGCTCCCATCAAAAACTCACCGGCTTCGATCGTCACATGCCCCAAAAACATATCGGTCACGACCACCACACTCGATGAATATCCGACTTTGAGTTCGATTCTTTCCATGAAAGTGTTTAAGTCCCAAACGCATCCTTTGGACGAATTTGTTCCATCGAAACGAACCAGATCATTGGTGATGGGGGCAATCCCCGCAGTCCAATTGCTTGGATTTGAGGCCAACGCATCAAGACCAGCACCACTCCATTGTTTTCCATAGGTAAAGTTGAAGTTTGAGACGTCTCCCGCGATGGTCCCTGTGGACTTAGAAAGAGGAGTAAACGCATATCCTGAGAGTGAGGGAGTCACGACATAGGTGCCGCCAACAGATACACCCGCGAAGGAGTAAGAACCGTCAGCCACCGTGACGGCGAGACTTGTGGAAGTTCCGCTTAAATTAACTTGGACGTTGTTGATTCCATTTCCGTCGAGGTCTAGTATATAACCAGAAATGGTAGCGGCATGTAAGGAAGGTGTAAAACAAAAAATGGCGGCCGTGTAAAAAAAAATTTCTTCATGAAGCTCTGATTTCAGTATTGAATTTGGCCTTTAATTTCTTGGCCAATTCAAAGGACGCCCGGTAACCAATACTGGGGTCGCCAGTGGCAAAAGTGGTCGCCATCAACTCGGCGCTTTGAACATTGATGATGCGCAACTGAACATGAAACTTACTTCCATCGGAAGCCAATACGCGCACGGTCCCCATTAACACCAAATTGATTCCAAGAATTTTACCGATTTCCACAGACGTGGCCGAATTGACGACTCCTGAGCGTTGAAAATGTTGTTCTCTTAAGATGTTGTCAACCACATCACGGTCCACGACACGGAATGAATTCTCCAAAAATCCCGATTCCACCATGTTGCGCCAATTTTGGCGGATCACCGTTAAATCTTCATCGGCATAACCCGCCAACTCCAACGGAAGAACCGCAATACGAGGCCGATCAGGCAGGCTTAAATCCGGACTCATGGTGGTGTTCATCAGACTTTTGGAGGGCGCGCAACCAACGGCGAATGCGAGGAGAAGAGTTAGGGTCGAAATGCGATTCATGGATGACCCCTAGTATAAGGAGGAAGGGATGAATCGCCAGGGAAGAAAATAGAATTGTTTTTAAAAAACTTGCCCTAAAATCAACCCATTTTAGCGCCGGAGGGCGGTTATGAAAGAAAAGTTCATTTTTTCCCCCTTGGCGCTTTGGTGGTGCGTCTCTTCAACCACCTGGAATTCTTTTTTGAGATCGAAATCAGGAAAATGAACATCCCCAGGAACGTCATGGTGAATCAATGTCATATAGAGCTTATCTGCGATTGGTAAAGCTTCTTTGAATAG
This sequence comes from Elusimicrobiota bacterium, assembly GCA_022072025.1. Lineage (NCBI taxonomy): Bacteria > Pseudomonadati > Elusimicrobiota > Elusimicrobiota bacterium. Next base: position 188,269 of record JAJVIP010000009.1, on the reverse strand, counting down.
CGTCGCGCCACCAATAACGAAAGTTTCACCTTCTCCCGCCAATTGAAGAGCTTCTTTCAAGCTATGAACAGTATCGGCCCCTTCAATTTTCATGGTCTCACTTCGTGTCACCACGATGTTCCTCCTGCCGGGGAGCGGTTTTCCAATAGATTCATAGGTTTTGCGGCCCATCACAATGGGATGGCCGGAGGTGATCTTTTTAAAACGAACCAGATCTTCCGAGAGATGCCAGGGCAGTTGATTGTCTCGTCCGATGACCCGGTCGTCGGTCATCGCCCAAATTATTGAGAGACTCATACGGCAATGGGGGCTTTAATGGCGGGATGAGGATCGTAATTCTCTAGCGTAAAATCTTCAAATTTAAAATCAAAAATAGATTTGATCTCGGGGTTTATTTTTATCGTGGGTAAAGATCGGGGCGCGCGCGATAATTGCTCCTTGGCCTGCTCCACATGGTTGAGATAAAGATGGACATCGCCAAAGGTATGAACAAAATCGCCGGGTTTGAGATCACATACCTGCGCCACCATCATCGTGAGCAAAGCATAGCTTGCGATGTTAAATGGAACCCCCAAAAATACATCCGCGCTTCTTTGGTACAGTTGGCAAGAAAGGCGTCCATCCGTGTGAACATAAAATTGAAAGAGAGCGTGACAAGGAGGAAGCGCCATTTTCTTTAGGTCCGACACATTCCAAGCGCTCACAATGTGCCGCCGAGAATGGGGATTCTTTTTGATTTGAGTGATTAACTCGGCGATCTGATCCAATCCCTGCCCTCCCCAATTTCGCCACTGAGAACCATAGACCGGGCCCAAATTTCCTTCTGAATCAGCCCACTCGTCCCAAATCGTCACCTTGTTATCCCGCAAATATTTGATATTGGTTTCGCCTTTAAGAAACCATAAGAGCTCATGAATAATGGACCTCAAATGGAGTTTTTTTGTGGTTAAAACAGGGAATCCTTGAGCCAAATTAAAACGCATCTGAGCGCCAAAGAGACTCCGCGTCCCCGTCCCAGTTCGGTCGGTTCGCACTTCCCCGTTCAGGAGAACATCATTCAATAAGGTCAAATACTGTTTCATATCCAGATTCTCTCCATTGCCGCCCGCCTATGAGTTAACAGGAACATGTAAATTTTTTAAGTACTCAAAGGTATAAATCCCTGTCGAATGTCCATCACTGAACTGAAAGCCCAACGCATATTGTCCAATAATTTCTGACGATACGATGACGAGATCATTCGGAACAGATGAGGGATCCAGCAAGCGTTCTCCGGTCAATTCGTGTCGACAAGCGGCGCAAGGGCACTCTTGTCGTAAAAAACGCGCTGAAAAAACTTTTTCTTCCATAGCGGGCCATGTCATTTTCATTCCACGGCCCCCAGCCAATTTCCGAATTTCCGTAGGAGACGCCAACTCAATCCTCAACGATACTGAGAACGGGTTGTTCAAAACTCGCGATGCTCACCTGCGCCGCCAATTTTTTGGCCATTTCCATATAGGCCTGACTCACGGAAGAATCTGGATGAGAAGCCACCACTGGTTTTCCCAGATCGGCCTGTTCTCGAATCAATTGGTCCAAGGGAACACGCCCCAAAAAGGGAATGTGAAGCCGCTCTGCTGCAGCTTCAGCTCCTCCATTGCCAAAAATTTCTTCGCGTTCACCGCAATGTGAACAAATGTGATAGCTCATATTTTCAACCAACCCCAACATGCGGACTTTGGTGGTTTCAAACATGCGATAAGTTTTTAATGAGATGGTCAGCCCCACATCTTGGGGTGTGGAGACAAGGACCGCGCCGGTAAGTTTGGTGGACTGGACCAGCGTCAAATGCACATCACCGGTTCCAGGCGGTAAATCAACAAACAAATAGTCCAATTCACCCCATCGGGTGTGGAAAAGGGCCTGCTGGAGCGCATGATGGGCCATGGGACCGCGCCAGATGAGCGGTTTGTCTCCCGCTGCCATAAATCCCATGGACATATACTTCACCCCATGGGCAAAAGCGGGATTCACTTCGTTATCAGGCCCCACTTCAATTCCATGTTCTCGCCCCATCATCAACGGAATGGTGGGCCCGTATATATCGGCGTCCAAAAGTCCTACCTTGGCGCCAGTTTTGGCCATGGCCACCGCCAAATTAACCGCCACAGTGGACTTTCCCACCCCGCCTTTTCCACTGGCCACCGCGATAAAATTTTTGACACCTTGAATGGCCGACTTGTCCTCTCCCAAACTTCGTCTCACTTCAGCTGTCATTTTGACATTGACTTGGGTAACGCCCGGAAGGGATTGAACGGCTTCTTTCGCCTGCGATTGAAGTTGATCTTTGACGGGGCAAGCGGGAGTGGTGAGGTTAATTTCGAAAGAGACCTGCCCGCCACTGATAATCACATTTTTCACAAAACCCAAGGTAACAATGTCTCGGTGTAAATCGGGGTCTTGGATTTGGCGAAGGGCGTTTAAAACCTCAATTTCTGAAGGCATGAGCGAGACCTCAAATGAATTTAAGCGATGCGATAAGAAATATTAGCTATTGAAAACAAGGTGGGGTGAGGAAACTCCCGCTCTTCCGCAGATTTTTCTCCACTCCAATGTGGCCAAATGAAACCGCTCTTGTGCTTTTCGAATTTCAGCTTTTATTTCATTCAATCTTTCATTGAGATGGGCCACCTGGACGTGAAAAGAATGGATCTTTTCCTGCTTTAATCGATAATACTCTTCTTTTAATTTGAGGAAATGCGCGTAGGCCTCCTCAATTTTCTGACGGCTCGACACCACCAACTCCTGAGGGATATGCCGCTCGATGGGTTGCCCATTCTGGATTTTTTTAAGAATTCTTTGTTCATCCATTTTTAGTTTGGCGCGAAGAATGGTTTCATTCGGCGTTTTTCGAAGATTGGTGGTCTGTCCAAAATGTTCAAGCCCTTTGATAAGCCACTTGGTCGGATCCCAGTGATAGTTTTGAATGCCATTTCTATAATCAGCCGGGAATTTATGATGGTAATTGTGGTACCCCTCGCCATACGTCAAAAAGGCCAAAAACCAATTATCACGAGACGTGTTCTGATCAGAATAGGGTCGCGAGCCAAATAAATGCGCAAATGAGTTAATGCAAAAAGTGAAATGTTGGTTCATCACTGTTCGAAAAATCCCCGCGAAAAAAAGTCCTCCGAACCAATCTCCCCACATAGCGGCAAACAAAGTTGGGAAAACAAGTCCGACAAGAATTCCCAGCCACACATAGTGCTTGTGTTGAAACATCACCAAGGGATCCCGCTCCAAATCCGCCACATTATCGTAACGATGCTCATTGTCGTAGCGAAGCATCACCCACCCCATATGGGCATAAAAGAAACCGCGTTTGATGTTATAGGGATCTTGGTCGGTGTCAACGAACTTGTGATGGTTTCGGTGATCGGAGGACCACCGGAGTGCGGTATTTTCAAAGGCCGCGGCCCCAAAAAGAAGCATAAAAAGACGATAGGGCCACTTTGCATCATAAGTTTTATGAGAGAAAAGCCGGTGATATCCAGCTGTGATCGCCAACCCCGTGGCGAAGGTCATGAAAATAAACAAGGCAAAAGTGCCCCAATTAAAGCCGCTGGATTTGAGCCACAACCAGGTGCCCGCCAAACCAATGAGGGGAGTACTAAGAAGAAAGGTGGTGTTTGTCCAGTCTATACGGTGGAAAAAAGCGCGAATTGATTTATTCAAGTGTGTTACCTCTGTTTAATTAGATTGTGCCCTATTGTAGTCGATATCTCAGAAGGATTCCATCGTTGATTTATCAATCGGAATCCCCACCAAAGGGAAAATATCAAGCGATTCGATCAATTCTTCTTTGCGAGCCAGCGCTCGAGCAATGTGCTCAGATCCCAAATGAGCATCCAAATCCTTTTGCGATCGCCATTTCTCTATAAACACAAAGGTGTGACTCTCCGCCGGGGTTTTATGAAGGGCATAAAGAACGCAACCTTTTTCTTGATGCGTGGCCGCCACCAACTCTTTCAACATTTTCTCCAAATCAGCTTCTTTTCCATTTTTAGAACGAATCACTGCAACAACAGGAACCGTATTCATTTTGATTCTCCTTCATCAAACGTGTAAATTTCAAATATGTATCTCATGATCGAAGAAAACCCCAATTGCGCCCCTGACGAACGAGTCTTTTCCGGTACAGGAGAAAAAAAAATTGTTCGCAAACTTCTCTTAAACTCCCCTCATTCACAACAAACCCTTTGGTGGGATGTTGCCGGCGTGGAGGAGGGGGGTGTATTTCAGGAGGCCATGGCCCAACGCGTTGATGATTCTAGCGATGGAACCGCCTGGTTGGTTTACGGGGGACCGTGGGGCCTTCGACTTAAGCCCGAAAACTCCCAAATTCCCTGGTCTTTCAATGATCAATCTCAATGGGGTGTTCCGTTTTTGGTCTTGGACAGCTCGGCCTCCACCATTCAATTCAAATAGGCCTTCCAAAGAACCTCTCGATAAAGTTGATACACTTTTCTAGGCTGGCGTATCAAAGAACCCGCGGTTCCATTTCCCAAACCCATAATCCCGTACCATTCTTCACTCGCCCAACCATCCGGAAACGCCATGGCCGTATCCCGTTCAGTCCCATGTTCATCCCATCCACCTTGATGACTTTTCCACCATTCATCGACATACTCAAAAATGACGCCGCCAATCGCATTGCCCTCCGCCGCCCCACCCGCTTTATGGAATTCAATATCTTGCCAATTGCCTTGATGATAATCGGCTTGAGCCTGTTGATCTTCGCGTTCTTTACGTGAATCCCAGGCATCCGCCCCAAACTCAGTTATCAAAACGGGACGATCAAAGGACTCCTGAATGGTGGTCCAAGCGGTGCCGAAACCATTCCTCCCTCGATAAAAATTCGCTCCGTATATATCAACGGCGGGGGCGTACTTTTTATGTTCATCCAAATTGGTTAAGTCCAGGTTCCCCACCGCCACCGGATGATCCGGGTCCAAGCGATGAATAAGCTCCGCCATTTCATTGACAAACCGCAGATAGGCTTCCACTTGAACGGAGGCTTTTGTTCGAGTGGCGTTGACTCCTGAATAATCAGAGTCCATCATATTTTCATTACCCAAAAGCCACATGAGTACGTATGGCTCGTTCCGATGATCCTTCACATAGGCCGAGATGATGTTGCGCATATTTTCAAGCTGCACCGGATCGGTGTAATCCGTTCCGTCTTCCCACATCGCTCCGGATCCAACTGTGTAAGCCCCCAAGAGATCTCCCATGATGACCGAAATACCATATCGAGAATAAAGGTCACGCAAAATATCCTTATTGAAAACGGAGGGGTCATACTCGATCCCATCACCAGTTCGAAAAATTCTGATGGTGTTCACCCCCATGCGGCGCATCAACTCGAAATCACCCACGGGATTTTCATTGGGATCTTGATTGTTGTTGTGATTTGAATCAACCCATGTTTCATACGGCATGTCAACTCGACCATTTTCGTCTTCATCATCAAACATCCACTTCAGGCCATGACTGGAAATATGCTGGCCAATTGGCGTGGGCGTGTAAGACACTCCGCGAACCATCATTGGCTTGTTGTTCACCATAAGTCCCCAATGATGATTTTCGTATTGCTTCAATTGCACCCGTCCATAACCCCTTTGCTGAATGACTTTAAGACCCGTGAGATCCACCGGTTTTCCCACAGCAACTTTCTCCCATCGACCGGGTGAAATTTGAAATTCATCATTGTTCAGGTTCGTATCTTTTCCATTTTTAACTTTGAAACGGGCCCCCACCAATCTCATTCCCACTCGTGGATAGCGTTGCACCAATGATTCAATTTGGCCCAAAGCCTCATTTGCCACGTACCAAACAAAGGTGTGGTCTTCAGACCAGCAGGGTTCTTTGGGAAAATGAATCAACACCGCATAAAATGCTTTGAGCGCCTGCTTCAAATGGCCCGCCTCGGCCAAGGCTTTTCCGGTGAACAACAATTTGGTTCCAGGGCCCACTTCACGCGCATTCACCCACACATAGAAATCATTTTTCGCGTTTCCACTGTTGACATATTCCCAATGGTTGTAGGTACCACTGTTTCGAGCCTTCCACTTCAAATAAACCGGGTCTTTTTCCAATGAAACTCCATTGTTTGGATAAAGCCCAGCGCCCATCGCGCGCGCCAATCCCTGTCGATCTTTTATTTTGTATTTGAATTCATTGGTCCCTTCCCCTGAAAAAGAACCATATTTTTTGTAATTGACGGGGAATTCTGTTCCTTTATTCGCGATCGGAAAAGACTCCTTTATGGATTCAGCTCCCATTAGAAATGACGGAAGCATAACCATGAGGAGGATTCGAAAATTCTTCATGTTATTTTTGGGCCCCGCAGGACTCTCGGATAATCAGCTCTGGAGCGGGCATGTCGTTTAACAATTGAGAAGAAACCATCGGTGATTGCGCGCGACGAATCACATATTTTGTGGCCAATTCGGCCATCAGGCGTATGTCATAGCGAACGGTTGTCAATCTTGGATTGCTCCAATCAGAAAACTCCAAATCATCCATCCCCACCACAGCAATGTCTTCAGGCACGCGTTTGCCCACAGTGCGAAGCGCTCTGAGCGCGGCGGTGGCCATCACATCATTGGCGGCGAAAATGGCGGTGACACCCGCTTTGACCAACTCAAGGGCTCCCTTTTCGGCCATTGCCAAGTCGAAATTTCCCTGAACAACCCATTCTGGTTTAACTTGAAAACCTGAATCTTTCATCTGTTGAAAATAACCGTTCCTCCGGTCCCGGCCATGTGAAATATCTTCAGAACCAGTGATATGCCCTATCGATTTATGTCCCAACTTAATCAAATGTTGAACGGCCATTTTGGCACCGTCTAAATCCATCGATTTACAGCAAGGAAGATCAACACCATCCGCAGACGCCCCCACCAATACAAAGGGATAGGGTTCGGTTTCGAGATCACTTAAGAATTTGTCATTGATGGTGGCAGCCAAATATAAAAGTCCATCGGCGCTTTGCTCGCGAAGCATGCGGAGATAATATCGTCGAGCCAAAAACACTTTATTGGCAGCCTCCACCAGCATCTTGTAACCGGCCGCTTGTGTTTGTGAATGAATCCCTTGAAGCGCTTGATAATAAAAAGGTTTGTTTCTCTGAAACGCAAATTCCGGAAGAACAACCGCGATGGTTCTAGATGTTCGCCGCGCCAAGCTTCGAGCCAACACACTGGGCCGATATTCCATGGACTTAACCGCTTGAATGACGGCTCGGGCCGTGTCTTCAGGGATTCGCGGATCCCCTGATAGGACCAAAGACACTGTTGAAATAGACACTCCGCAGCGCGCTGCCACGTCTCGCATTCGTACGCGGGTTTTGGAGGAAGAAGTGGGACGGGTCATTGAAAACTCCTAACCATGGTTGAATATGGGAATAGATTTTTTGTCAATCCGACTCAGTTTGTGATGTTCCGCTTCAACGATGGAAACAACCGTTCTAACTGCTGTCTCCAAATGGTCATTCACCACCAAGTAATCATAGTGAGATAAATAGGTTAATTCTTTTCGGGCATTGGCCACACGAATTTCAAGCGTGGCTTTGTCATCGGTGGCGCGTTTGGTCAAACGGTTGACCAATGTCTCCCATGTGGGCGGAACCACAAAAATGAAAACCCCATTGGGATAAATCTTTTTGATCGACAAGGCTCCTTGGGGATCAATGGTAAGGACGACATCCTTTCCCGATTCCAAGTTTTTTTCCAAAGAGGAAATGGGAGTTCCGTACCTGTGACCATGAACTTCCGCCCATTCAAGGAATTCCCCCTTTTCAATTTTTTGTTTGAACTCATCAATGGATATAAAGAAATAGTCAATTCCGTCTTTTTCACCAGGGCGCGGGGAACGGGTGGTGCAGGAAGTGGAAACCGTGGCCAAGGGACATTGTTTGACAAGCTGAGCGGCAATGGTGGATTTGCCAGCTCCTGAAGGAGCTGAAATGACAACGGGTATCCCGTTTGGTTTCATATGGCGGATCGTATGAATTTTATGGCCGTCTGAAAATCATCTGGCAAAGAAGCCTCAAAAATGAGGAGCTCGTCAGTCTCAGGATGGCGAATGATCAGCCTCGCCGCATGAAGAAGATGTCGATGGATAGATTCGAATTGTTTTTCTTTCACCCCATAAACATGGTCCCCCAAAATAAAATGTCCGTAGCTGGCCAGATGAACCCGAATTTGGTGAGTCCGTCCTGTTAAAGGGCTCAATTCAACAAGCGTGGCGAGGGGTCCAAACCTTTCTTTCACCGAAAATTTCGTGCTGGCCCAACGTCCGCGAATGGATGAAACAGCAAATCGTTGCCGTTGCCCGGGATGGCGAGCCAAATGAGATTCAATGGTTCCTTCATCCACTGGCATACTTCCTTTAACCAAAGCCAGATAGGTTTTCTTGGCTTGACGGTTCGCAAATTGTTTTGAAAGACGAGCGTGCGCTTGGGGTGTTTTGGCCAGTACAATAACACCACTCGTATCACGATCCAATCGGTGAACCAACCCCGCGCGGCTTTCTTCTGGCCAAGGCCCCCCTTGAAATTTGGGTCTTAAAATCTCAACGAGCGTGTTGCCATCCAAGTGACCTGCCGAAGGGTGAACCACCAGCCCGGCTGGTTTGTTAACGACGATCATGTGCTCATCTTCAAACAAGATGGGAAAGGGCAGCGGAACGACATTTGCAGGGGAAATGAGCACATTTTTGGAGGGCGGAGAGGGCCATTTCACAACCACAGTTTGGCCACACTTTAATTTGTGATGCGGAGATACGGGATGACCATCGACCGTCACAAATCTTTTGTTGATGAGTTTTTGGAGATTGGTTCGCGACCATTTGGGATAAAGCGCGGCTAAAAACCGATCAACCCTTCCTTCATGCTCGACTGCAATTTTAATTGTGTCTTCAGCGGGTGTCGTTTTTTTTCGCATACAAATAAAGCCCCCCGCCCAAAACTATCAGTCCCAAGGACACCCACTGACTTGGGGAAATTCCATGCCAAAATTCACCTCGGTCATCCCCCCTCAAAAATTCCATTAAAAATCTAAAAAGCCCGTAAGAAAATGCATAAAAAGCCGTCAATATTCCTCTCGCTGGCCTGCGAAAACCAAGGCCATAAGCGGCCAGAAACAGCGCCCCATTTCCTAGAAATTCATAGATTTGAGTGGGATGCAACGACACAAACCGGGGCGCCAAGGTGGCCGGATGGGTAAAACTCACTCCCCAAAATAGGTCTGTGGGCCGTCCATAGCAACACCCCGCCGCGAAACAGCCCAAACGACCCAACGCGTGCCCCAGAAAAAGAGGTGCCGCAAACACATCCGTGAATGATAAAAAAGGAACCGCATACACACGCGCCAAAATCAACAACACCAATAGATCAACCAACACTCCCCCATAAAACACCAACCCTCCTTCCCACACACGGAAAAAGGACAAGGGATCCGCTTTGAGTTGTGTGAAGTCGTCCACCGCAAAATACATCAACCGTGCTCCAAGCAATCCAAAAAACATGAGGAAAAGAACCGTTGAATCCAAACGGTCAATGGGGAGAGAAAAACGCGGAAATTGTCGTTGTGTTATTTTAAGGGCTGCCAGAAAACCCAAAGCCACCATGAGCCCATAAGTGTGGAGTGTAAAAGGCCCCACATGAAATAGGATGGGAAACATAATTTAGTGAGTGGTTCCCGCTGAAGGGGATTTTTGAAAAGCTTTATAGGCGAGGAGCACCATTCCCACACAGATGGTCGAGTCCGCCACATTAAAGGACGGCCAATGATGAGAACCCCAATAAAAATCGAGGAAATCCGTAACGGCCCCATAGAAAATTCGATCGAGGAGATTCCCCAGCGCCCCCCCCAACACCCCTGCCAAAACCAAACTCGTGAATCTATCTTCATGCCGAAGACGGACCGCGTAAATAATCAATCCTGTCATGACCGACAACCCCAACACCAAAAAAAATAAATTCCGACCCTGAAACAAACCAAAAGCAATGCCCGTATTTTCCACGTGTGTCAGCGAAAAAAAGGGAAAGATAGAAACTTCCGCACCCAAAGGAAGTCGCGCTCGCACCAAAGCCTTGCTTCCCCAATCCAGCCCCAGAACACCCAAAAACAATATCAGGAATAATTTCATCGGGTCAGAATCAATGGTGGACCAAACCGGAAACAGCATTTTCACAACGACCACAGATTGTGGGGTGATCTTTGCTTTTTCCCACATCCCCGCGATGCCGCCAACACCTTTCACATTTGTTAAAGCGAGTGGCAGAAATGGCAATTCCGTTTTCATGAGAATCCACAGCTCCCAAATGAACTTCCGCCATTTGAAGGATAAAGGGCCAATCTAATTTCTCCTTAAAAAGTGAGCGGTGGGTCTCCGTCATTTTTGACGGGTCCACTGTCACCAAAGCTTCTTGCGATGACTTAAGAACCCCCGCCTTGCGTTGTCGGTCCAGTTCATCATTGACCAAACCGCGAACCTCAAGAATATGGGCCCATTTTTCAGACAATCTTTCATCAGGATCGGAAAAGTCCAAGTTGTGAATATCTTCAAGGAAAACACTATCAGGCAAAGATGGTTCTGATTTTTTTCGAAGCTCCAAATAGGCCTCTTCCGAGGTGAAGGACAAGAGTGGAGACAAAAGGACAGAAAGGCCGCGGGTTAAATGGAAAAAAGCGGTTTGAGCGCTGCGCCGGAGCGGAGAATCAAGAGATTCGCAATACAACCGGTCCTTGAGCGCGTCCAAATAAAAACCCGACAATTCAACAGAAGCGAACCGATTGAGTTCGTTTAACACCCCATGAAACTCGAACGCATCATAAGCTTTGATCACCCGTTCTTTCATCGCTGCAAAATAAACCAAAATCCACTGATCCACCTCCTCCATCTTTTCAAACGGAACGTGATGTTCTTTCCAAGAGAAATCAGCGGTGTTCTGCAACAAAAATCGAAAGGTATTCCTAAACCGGCGGTACACGTCAACCATATGTTTCACGATATCTTGAGACAAACGCACATCTTCCCGGTAGTCGCTCATGGCCACCCACAAACGAAGAATATCGGCCCCATATTTTTGAATGATTTCTTGAGGGGCAATCACATTCCCCAGCGATTTGGACATCTTGTGCCCTTTCCCGTCCACAACAAATCCATGGGTCAAAACAATGTCGTAAGGGGCTTTTCCGTTGAGGGCCATCGAAGGAATAAGGGAAGTCTGAAACCAGCCACGGTGTTGGTCCGAGCCCTCTAAATACATGACGGTCTCCGGCTTTGGCGTGGAGAAGCACTTTTCAACCACCGCTCGCCAGGAGACTCCTGAATCAAACCAGACGTCGAGGATATCCATTTCTTTTTCAAAATCTGTCCCGCCACAATGGGGACAACCCGTCAACCCAGCCTCAGCCAACAATGAATGAAGCGACGCCTCATACCAAGCATTGGTCCCTTGAGACTCGATGAGCTTTACAATGGCGGTGTTTAAGGCTCTGTTGTTAATTGGTTTTTTGCAGGCTTTACAAGAAACAATTGCGATCGGCGCTCCCCAATGCCGCTGTCGAGACAAACACCAATCCGGACGAACTTCCACCATTCCTTTGATGCGGTGAACTCCATAGGCCGGCTCCCAACGCACACGAGCGATCTCCGCCAACAGGTCGCGGCGGAACGCGTCACTGATCTTTAAGAACCATTGGTCGGTGGCACGAAAGATGATGGGATTTTTGCATCTCCAGCAATGGGGATAGGAATGAGCAAAAGAATGATGCGCGATTAAGTTCTCACCCAAACTTTCCATCACGGCTTGGTTGGCGTCTTTTAACACATGTTTGCCAATAAGCCCCTCCAAGCCCACCGTCTTGTCAAAGAGTCCGCGCTCATCAACGGGAGAAAGCGTTTCAAGCTTATACTCTTGCCCCACCGCGAAATCTTCCAACCCATGGCCAGGCGCGATGTGAACAATCCCGGTTCCATCTTCCATGGTTACATAGGTCGCATTGACCACGCGCGAGGTACGACCATGAAGCGGATTGATGGCCTCTTTCCCCAGCATCGATTTCCCTTTAAATGAAGGACCCTGAACCGCCGCTGACCCAAACTTTTTCTCCAACAATGACGTGGCTTTGTCTTTCAACTTTTCGGCCACAATATAACGATCCGATCCTGAAAAAACAGTCACATAATTTTCATCTGGATGAAAAGCCAATCCAGTGTTAGCGGGTAACGTCCAGGGAGTGGTGGTCCAAATCAAGATGTAGTGATCGCTTTGATTTTTAAGCGGAAACCGAACATAAACGGAGTCAGATTTCTTTTCAGCATATTCAACTTCCGCCTCAGCCAAAGCGGTTTCATCAAAAGCACACCAATAGCCGGGCTTGAGGCCGCGTTCAATGAAACCCTTTTCCTGAAGTTCAAAGAACACCTGAACAATTTGGGCCTCGTAATCTTTGGAGAGCGTGAGATAGGGATTTTTCCAATCGCCAAGAACCCCCAGCCGGATAAAATCCATCCGTTGTTTGTCCACCCACGTCAAGGCATAGTCTGTGGCTTTTGAGCGAAATTCCGTTCGTGAAATTTGATGTTTGTTTTTTCCCAATTGTTTAAACAATTGATGTTCGATGGGGAGTCCGTGGCAGTCCCATCCTGGTTTGTACGGAGCATGAAAACCGGCCAGGGATTTGTATTTCACAACAAAGTCCTTGAGAATTTTGTCGAGCGCATGCCCCATGTGGATGTCCCCATTGGCGTAAGGGGGCCCATCGTGGAGTAGAAAGGTTTTGTCTGCTTTATGTCGTTCTTGGATACGCTCATACAAGCCAGATTCTTCCCACGCCTTCAACATCAAAGGTTCTCGAACGGGAAGATCCGCTTTCATGGGAAAGTCGGTCTGCAGCAAATTAACTGTTTTTGAATAGTCCATTAAAATAGGGTGGGGGCGGGAATGTATCTTGGCTCAGAACAAAAAAGAAACGACAACCATTCCAACGGCTAGGGGATCGACTCCATGGCTTCTTCAAGCTCTTCTTCGGGGCGACCTTCAATCTCCACTGTTTTTTCTTTCCCTTTTTCACCTCGAAGAATTTTCACATGGTCATTCTTCACCTCAAAAAACTCCGACAAAAATTCTTTCAATTCATCGTTGGCGGCCCCGTCGATATCTGATGAAGCCAATTTCACACGAACCGTGGACCCGATGCGGCCAGCAATTTCGGTCCAGGTGGTTGATTTGGGAATAACGCGAACACGGATAATCATAAAGACTCCTCTATTGACGCGGTTGATTTATTGGATAACGGCGTCGGTTTCTTTGTTGAAAAATTTGGCGTTTTCGAGATGGAAAACCAAATCGATATTTTGATTGACGTGGGCCTGATTGTCCGGGCTTACGCGGACCACCACTGAGTTCCCCAAGGCTGAAAGATAAAGATACTTTTCAGCTCCCATGGGCTCAACTACTTCAACGGTGCTCGACACGGTTCGTCCCTTGCCGCTCCCTTGATAATACACCTTGTCATAAATATCTTCGGGACGAACTCCCATCACAATTGTTTTCCCTGCATAGGGTTCAAGCCTCTGTTTCACGCCATTGGCAAGCTCCAAATTTCCCTTGGCTCCATTTTTACCGATCGACAAAGAGAGATTACTTCCACTTTTTTTCACATCGACTTCAAAAAAATTCATGGGCGGATTGCCGATAAACCCCGCAACGAATTTATTGGCGGGCTTGTTATAAATTTCAAGAGGGGGCGCTACCTGCTGCACGGTTCCATCCTTCATGAGCGCTACGGATGTGGCCAGGGTCATGGCCTCCAACTGGTCGTGGGTTACATAAATGATGGTTGTTTGCAGCCGTTTGTGAAGTTTGGCGATCTCGAGGCGCATATGCACGCGCATTTTGGCATCCAAGTTAGAAAGTGGTTCGTCAAAAAGGAAAACCTTGGGCTTGCGAACAATCGCTCGTCCCACCGCGACGCGTTGCCGTTGCCCTCCCGAAAGCGCTTTGGGCCGTCGTTCCAACAGGTTCGTGATTCCTAAAATTTCCGCGGCCTCTCTGACGCGATCGTCAATTTCTTTTTTAGGCATTCGGCGGAGTTTAAGCCCAAAAGCCATGTTTTCGTAAACGGTCATGTGGGGATAGAGGGCATAATTTTGGAACACCATAGCAATGTCTCGATTTTTGGGTGGAACACCGTTGACCAAACGTTCATCGATATAAATTTCGCCCTGAGAAATTTCTTCCAATCCGGCGATCATCCGCAAGGTTGTAGACTTTCCACATCCGGAGGGACCCACCAAGACATAGAAGGATTTGTCGGGGATCACAAGGTTAACGTCCTTGACCACCGCCAAATCACCGTATTTTTTCCAGATATTTTTTAAGGTTACTTGTGCCATTTCCTGAGGGAAAGCAGGTTTAGAGTGGACGGGAGTGTATCATATTGGGTCTTAATTTTTCTTTGAAGAAAAACGGTAACCCAATGAAAAACGGTGGGACAAATCCAAGTCACTGATAATGCGCGCGCTGTAATCCATTGTCACCTGCGCAATCACAAAGCCAATTCCGATATCAAAACTGCGCCCTTCCGAACGATACCCTCCCCGCAATGCGGCTGAACCCGTATTGCCAGACACGTCCAGCGAGTGACTGAGTTCGAGCCCCGCGTGAAGCGCCGACTCTTCGTCTCTCACTTTGATTCCATCGACAGCCAACATGACCCGATAAGGCAGGCGTTGGGTGAACGCCAATTTCCCAAAATCCACCGTGTAACTCGCTCCGGCCCGAACAGTTTGAGGGAGAGGGTCGCCCTTTTCCTCATATTTGATGTCGGAACCCACATTTTGAACCGCTCCCCCCAGCACAAACCCTTGCAAAGGCGTTTTCCACTGAAGGCCACCATCAAATGCATACGCATTCGCCGAGGCCGTTTCCGCCAATTCAGACCTTAAATATTTTCCAGTTAATCCAATTGAAAGGGGCAAGGTGCGCCCATAAGCAAAACCAAACACTCCCAATGAATCTTGTTGGGCCCGAACCGAACCACGGGTTCCATCGGATTGATTAAGTTCAATGGTACCCGCGTCAAAATAACTCCCCCCTATAAAAACACTGCCGAAAGGAACCGAATGGGCATAATTGATTGTTCCGAAACGATCATCAGCAAAACTGCTGAAATAAGTACTCGATAGAGTTGGCGATGGAAGCTTGGCCAACCCGGCCGGATTAAATGACATGGCCTCGATGTCACCGGGAATGGCGGTATAGGCTTCCCCCATTCCTGAAGCTTTCGCGGAAACGGTACGTCGAAGGGTCAGGGCTCCCGTTTGAGCGACCTCCGCCGAAGTGGCTTGGGAAGCGACACCGCTGAGAAAAATCAAAATCCCCAAACCGCTCCGCTTGACCGGGATATTCATTTATTTGATCACCACAATTTTTGTCACGGATTCCAATTTGGGACCTTCAATCGTCACCACATAGGTTCCACTGGCAACCAGGTTCCCTGATTCATTTTTCCCGTCCCAAAACACGGTATGGGTTCCAACCGTGGCTTGTTGGTCCATCAATGTTCTGATCAATCGCCCATCCAAGGTATAGAGACGAACATAAATCCGCCCTGAATCATAAATCGTTAAATCAAACCGGGTTTGGGCCCCCTTCAGGGGTCGAAGCAAATTGTCCGTCACGACGATGTTCCCCCCGGAGAATGTCACATATAAAGCGTTCGCCAATGTTCCAGTTTGAGTATCCGCATTGGTCACAACCAAAGACCAGTAGCCCAAATCTTTTCCTGCGGGATCAAAAGTTGCGGTAATCGTCTGATCATCAACTCGAGAAACGGAGGTTCCATTTCCATCCGTTTGACCGGACCTGGTAATTTTTAAGGTCGGGGAAGGAGAGAAAATCTCCCCTGAAATTGTGAACACGCTGGCCACATCGGTTCGGTTCGCTGAATTGGGAGACATGGATTGCGGGTCAGGCGTTAAGGTGAGAGCCGAATACATGTGGGGCGTTGTGGAGCCCGCCGCGGTGAATGCGTAATAGACCCGCCAGCGATAAGTCTCAGTCGAACGGAACAAAACGGGAAATGATAAAGGACCTAGGGAGGAGGTCGTGGAAAATCGGACTCCCTCTTCCAATGAAAAAGAGGTTCCATTCGCATTGGCTGAGATGGCACTGAGGAGTTGCGAATTGGTGGTTTCACCCGTCAAAGGCGCCGTATAGAGAAGACGAACGCGGGAGTTTGTTAAGGTGGCAACACAAATTTCTCCAACCTGTTGAGATAAAACAATGGAGGTTGTGGACCAGGTGACCCCTTCATCGGAAGATAGACTGGTGTAAATTTGTCGATTGGCCTCATCAGCTGCGCCATTAATATTTTGCACAAAAAACAACCGCCAATCCCCGTTCGTAAGTTTAAGGAGTCGCGGGCTCCCCATGAATGTTCCCGTTGAAGCGGCGGCAATCCGCGTGCTGGATTCATTGGCCCAACCAAGACCATCCGCAGAAGTGGCGCTGTGAATTCGATAAACCCCGCTGGAGTCAATGGCACTGAATAATGACCTGTAGCCACCGGCCGTCAAACTGAGAGCGGAGAAACCGGTGATGGAACTCACGCTGATGGTCGGGGTTGTGGCTGACGACAATCGCAGCCCTGCTTCTATCCCCCAAGCGAGTCCATCGGTGCTGGTGGCGGAAAGAACCCGATAGTCGCGAATGAAATACATTCGATAATTTCCCGTTGATGGGATGACCATTTGCGGTTGACCACTGGAGAGAAAAGGACCTGTTTCCGCTGTAAACGTTGGGGCAGCGAAAACCTTTGCTTCATTGATTGTGGCCCCCACGATAAGGAGGAGTGAAAACATCCATTTGCGAGCGGTTAAGTGCACGCCGGGATTCTTCCATATCTTCGGAAAAAAAACCAAACCAGAAAAGACAGGTGAACTAGGATGTAACGCGAAGGACTTCAGCAAGAGAGGTTTGACCGTTGATGGCTTTATGGAGAGCCATTTGGCGAAGCGTCATCAATCCATATGTTTTCATAAGCGATTTGAGGGCGTCTCTTCTTAAATCCTTGGTCATTCGACTCCTCAAGTCATCTGTCATCTCAATAACTTCGAAAATATTGGTTTCTTTGTCGAAACCCGTGCGAAAACAGGCGTCGCAACCCTTCCCTTGGAAAAAAGCGGCCGGCTGCATCCCCAACGGAATTCCTATATCTTTTAATCGATCACGTGAAACTGCTTCCTTATCCTGACATCGCGGACAATTGAGCCTTAATGTTCTTTGAGCGACCACTCCGAGAAGTCCTGTTCCCAACAAATGCGGCTCAACTCCCATCGAAAGGAGTTGCATAAGGGCATCGGACACATCCGAAGCGAACAACCTCGCGAATACCAGCCGCCCGCGAATGGCTTCGGAAAGACACAATTCCATTTGCTCTTTGGTTTCGATGGGATGGGCCACCAACAAATCAGGCTCATGACGAAAAGCCAAACGAAGGATTTTTGTAAAAAGGGCGGGATCATTGTTCGACGTCATTTGTTCAACATCTGTAAACCACGCCTGAGATTGTCCCTCCACCACAATCACATGTCGTTCTGGAGTCATAAGTTGTTTTCCAATGGATTGAATAGAGGAAAGTAAATCATCTGTTTCAGTTCCACAAAAAAGAATCAATCCATGAGAACGAGCCAAGAAATTTTCTAACAGAGTGGCTTGATTGGGCCCCATTCCCCAGGCCGTGGGGTTAAAGGGCTTTTCGGTCTGTCTCGTCAAGTGAATGGTCATAAGAGAAAAACCTTTGCTCTCACTTAAAAGAAACCGCAAAAAATATGGCTCAGAATTTATTGAATAGACAAGGGTGTGCGAAGCCCAAACCAATCCCCCCTCCGATTTTTTCTCCCCTGAATTGAGCACATACTCATAAATATGATTTGAATCTTGAGGAGTGAGTGTGGTTGAAAGATCAAAAATTAAGACCCCTCGAATTCTCTGTCGAATCTTTATGCGATTGTTTTCTTTTTCAATCAAGATTTGACTCGCGCGATTTCGTGTCGCACTCGCGATGATTTTTTCCAATGCAATGGGCATCTTGGGTTTGGACCGTGGACTTGCATCAGGAATGGGAGCCACCACTGGACGCAGAGGCTCTTGAATATCAGGCGTTGCTTCCTTATTTTTGTCCTTCTCCATGAAGGAAGGATAACGGGGAGAAGAGAGGCTTACCAGGGCGTTATTGAGATTTTAGCGACCGAGCGGCCGCGGTTGTGAACTTTTCAACATCCACCGATTGACCACTGAAATAAGGAGCCAAGGCGTCCGCCAACACCGTGGCCAACTGTTCTTTGATCTCAGGAAAAAGATCAACCCTGCCGGCTTTATTGAACACTTCAATCCAATAATCCTCGAGAGCAATGGCGGTTGAAACCGTGCCTTCCTTTTGAATCTCATTTAAATGATCGAGAATAATTTTTTCTGCCCTGGCCCTTTTATCTAAATCAAGCAATAGCCCTTCCCGAACGGGAGGGGTTTGCGTTTGGACTTGAAGAACCGTGAGGGCATCCGAAAAATTATCAGGAGAAGGCAATTGACACCAAAGAGGGGGGAGGATTATAAACGAAACAAAAACTGCGCGAACAATAATCAATCTTGTTGTTTTCATTGGAGAATTATCACATCTTTCTCCTCATGTTCGGCTTAAGCTTGGGTTAATTTTCAGCGAAATCACTTTCACCTCCAAAAACCAATCTGTTTTTATTTCTTAAAGAGCTTATCCAAAGAGGGGATCTTGCCACCCGAAGGGTGATTTCCTCCCTCCGCGGGGCTTAGGTTGATTCCGGTTACTTCAGACACCTTTTTTGAGATCTGTTCTTCAAGCCCGGCCAACGTGTTATTTGGTTTTGTATCTATTCCGGCCAATTTTTCACTCACTTCTTTCTGTTTTTCTGAGAGGATCTGGTTCAGGCGACCTTCCAATTGTTCACGTTGGTCTTTAACCAAATGTCCCACCGACTCTTTGATCACAGAACCCAAAGCAGGTGCCAAATTGGAATTTATTTTTAAATGGGGATCCTTCCAGGATCCAGACACATACGCCCCAATCTTGACCTCTTTCATCGCTTCAATAGACTTTGCCACTCTCTTCATAAAATCGGCTTTTAATTTATCCCCTGGATCTGTGGGATTGACTTGGAGTACTCCCACCTTGGCCAACAAAGAGGTTTCATTGAACTTGAGCCCCGAAAGTCCCAATTCCAACTGCCCCCCAATCCCTTCATCACCCACCAAATTCAAAGCCATTTCAAAATTTCCCACGCCCGCTAAAAAGTCCTCCCCACCATTGCCCAGAGCCGGGAACAATTGCTTTACATCAAGACCCGTGGCTTGAAGTAAGAAACTATCCGCATTTATCTCTTTGGTGTGGTCAAGAACCGATTTAAGACTGAATTTTTGGCTGCCTTGTTCTCCGTTTAAATCCAATTTGAAGGGATGACCAACGCGGGCGGGATCAGTGGTCAAATTGGATAAATTTCCCGAAGCAGAAATCCCACTGTACACGCCTTCCAAAGCCGCTTTCATCAACCAAAATCGAGGCAATGCGTCCGGGGTTGGAAATTCAATGTCCATTCCTTTGGATCGAGGTTTGGGCGGAATAGATTCTTTCTCTTTTTTAGAGGGCATGTGCTGCCGCGCCAATTGAACATAATGGAACAATGTTTGAAGCCGATGAAGCAGGCTCGATCCAAGCAAGCCTTCCACCAAACGATCGGGACTCGCGAAATCCAAGCTCAACCGAGACATTAAATCATCCAAGTCTTTCTGTTTGGCTCCCGACAGCCCTCCGACGCCTGCTTTCAGTTCTTTGGTTTCGGTTTGAATCTCCGCCTTAAGAGTCCCGACTTCTTTTTTTAAGGATTCCAATTGATCTTTCACTTCATTCAATTTTTTAAGACTGGCGGGAATGGCTGTCAAAGCTTGAGTTCCACTGGTGGGGGTTTCTTTAATCTCCTGCAAATCACTTTCTATTTTTTTAAGACGATCTTCGGCTTTAACCTCTTGAACTCTTTGCTCCCATTCATCAGGTAAGTTTTGAGCCTTATCTTTGAGGGCCTCCGCTGATTTATAAATCTCCAAATCTTTGGGGTCAAAATCAATTTTGGATTTCACTTCTCCTTTGATGCCATCAATGTTCAGCTTAAAACGCTCTTGATATTTGGCCATCAACCGATCCGTGGCACTGGGTGGTTCGGCGGCTTTTTTGGACACCATCTTCAAGGGAAGGGCACCGGAGGTTTTTCGGGGGGTATTAAAAGCCAATCCTTTCAGAGTAGCTTCATTGATAATAACGCGCCGACCAAAAAGTTCGCCAATATCCAATTGGAATACCAAGGGCCCGGCCTCCAACAGGTTTTGCATTAACATATCAGGATTGGCCACTTGAAGCCGCGCCACGCTCAACCGACCTTTAAATATCTTTGTTTTAAGACCCACCACCTCAACTTTGGCGCCATTCAGCTTTCCTCCCACCGTTTCAATGCCGCGCGCCAACAACGGATCCAAAAAAATCGCGAAGAATATAATCACCGCTCCCAGCAAAATGGCGACAGGAACAAAATATTTCCATCGGATCCACGACAAGATCGTCCTCATTGTCCGCTGATCCCTTTGTACGTTTCGTAGTACTTATAGAACGAACTGGCCCGAATAATTTTCATAATTTTGAGTTGTTGAACACGTTCTCGCAGGTGTGTCCGATAAAACCTCACCAAAGCGCGCCCCAAAAAATAATTCGGAACAAGCAACAAAAACCCGATCAAAAGACTGCCCATGACGATGGTGTTATTAAACCGGGTATAGGGAACAAGTGGCATATTGTAGAGATCCGTCCAAAAAGGCGTCAGGCTGGGAATTTTGGTCAGCACATAAAAACCCAATTGATTCGCGACGGGATCAATGGCAAAGGCCAACAATTTATATACAGCGGCGGCAATCACCGTAAAGCCGAGATTGATATTAATAAGGAAAGAAATGATCAAAAAAATGGACGGCAACAAACCCGTCAAGGGCAAAAGCCCCATCCAAGCGCCGAACGCAAACCCCGCCGCTAATTGCGCTGGAGCCTCCTCACTGTTCAAGGCCTTTAATAGTTTCGCGAATAAATTAAATACAAACAACATAGCGCGGATTCTCCGTAACTGAAGGGTTTGTCATTCTGAACGCAGTGAAGAATCTCTATAGGATTATTAAATATCCCGTAGAGATCCCTCGGTCGCCACGGCGACCTCTGGATGACATTAAACTGTGATTTTCTTTGACAAAAAACAAGAAACTGTAATGTCATCATACAAGGCCAGGATTATAACTTAGGGGTGATTTATTTGTTGAGAAGTTTTGTTATTTTGGCGAGGAGGCGTTCATTGGTGAAGGGTTTGCTTAAGTAATCATTGGCGCCCACTTCAAAGGCTTTATCGATGTCTCCCACCATTTGAAGTGCGGTCAAAATCAGAATGGGAGTTGTTTTGGTAAAGGCTGAACTTCGCAGAATTCGGCAGACTTCATAGCCGTCCATCTTGGGAATCATCAAATCAAGCACCACCAAATCCGGTTTTTCGTTCTTGGCCTTCAAAATCCCATCTTGACCATCAGCGGCCAAGACCACGTCATACCCCGCCATGTCCAGACGAAGCTTTAAACCGTCCGCGATGTCGGGTTCGTCCTCTACCACAAGAATTTTCTGTTTTGTATTTTTGAACAATCCCATTGTCAGGCCGCCTTCGCTTTGGATTCTGCTGGTTGTAGGGGAAGAGAAAAGAGGAACCGGCTTCCCTGCCCAGGTTGGCTTTCCACCCAAATTCTACCGTTGTGTTGAGTAACAATTTCTTTGCATATGGCGAGGCCCAACCCAATTCCTTGGGTGGCTTTGTCACTTGATTCGGTTTGCCTGATTTGCCGAAACCGTTCGAAAATCATTTCCTGATGCTCGGGCGCGATGCCGGGCCCGTTATCAGCCACGCAAAATTCTATCTGCCCGTGGAATTCGCTGACTTCAACTGAAACACATCCTGAGCGAGGAGTGTACTTGATTCCATTGGATAAAAGGTTTGTGAAAACTCGTTCCAGATGTTGTCCATCGGCCCAAAGAGGAGAGGATTGATGGGGTTCCAAATACTTCAATTCAATCTGTTTTTCCAAAGCCAAACCACTCACACTGTCCATGGCCCCTCTAATAAGTTCGGGAATATCCACCCATTGGCGCCGCATTTCTGTTGTCCCGGCCTGCAATTTGGACAGATCCAAAATATCGTTGATCATGTCATGCAACCGCAACGCATGCCCGTTTATTTTTTTGACCCATTTCTTTTGTTCTTCATTCAGGTCTCCCATGGCTCCGTCCAGCATATTGTTGGAGGAGTTGAGAATCACAGTGAGCGGAGTGCGAAGTTCATGGGACACGGTGGAAACAAACTCCGACTTAAGGGCCATCAAATGCTCCAACTCTCGATTTTTCTCCATCATCTCGGACATCACACGATGCCTTTCGATCGCATAATGAATCATTCGTTCAAGCAAATTGGATTCCAGTCGACCCTTAATCAAATAATCCTGCGCCCCACATTTAACCGCCTCCATGGCCATCGATTGGTCCTCACGCGACGCCAAAATAACGATCGGCAACTCAAAATGATTTTCTTTAAGCGTCAAGAGAGCGTCCAACCCTTTGTTCCCTTTGATTGAGAGGTCCAACAACAACAAACCAAAGGCCTGTTTTCTAGACAGAGATAAACCCTCATGAAGGTCCTTGGCAACGACGATCTCATAGGGGTTGGTTTTTATATCGGCCGAAGTCATTCGCAGAGTAAGAACATCTTTGGCGTTATCTGAAATCAGCAATATTTTGGTAAATGATTTTTTCTTGTTCGATGGCCGCACGGAGTAAGTATAAGGCCCCACACGCAGAAAAAAAGAGGATAGACAATAATTCCCGGATGGCGGGCTAACCAGGGGGACGGCGGACCGTCATTATTCCGCAATACGTTACCGTACTTATGAAACGGAATACTAAGTACACCGGATCATAAATTTGTTCTGGGTTTCTCAGTTGTCATTCCGAGGTCGCCGTGGCGACCGAGGGATCTCTACAGAATATTTAATAATCCCATAGAGATTCTTCACTTTGTTCAGAATGACAAATTCTTCAGTTGCGGCGGAGTTGCGTTATGAAACATAGGATTAGCTCCGGCGGAAACGGCGGTCGAGCTCGGAGTAGGGGAAGCGAAGAACGGTGGGACGACCATGCGGACATGTAAAGGGCGATTCGCACAGCGCCAATTGGCGAATAATGGCCAAACCGGCGGGTAAATCAAGCGGATCGCCCGCTTTGATGGACGCTTTGCACGCCGTCATGGCCGCGAGCCTATGATCCAAATCGGCAGCGCGATGATTGGAATGGAATTCGTCGCTTAACCCGTCCAACAAAGAATGGAGATCGAGCTTGTTGTTGAGATGAGCAGGGATCCCCTTGACCACGAAAGTCGACCCGCCAAAAGGTTCAATCATGAAACCCATTTTGGACAACAGATCCAAGTTCTTCTCCACCAGCGGAACCAATGAAAGGGCCACCTCCCATGTAAAAGGAACCAAAAGCATTTGAACCGGGCGTTTGGCCGACTTGATATTAAAAAGCAAACGCTCATAGGCCGCTTGCTCAGCGGCCGCATGTTGATCCACCAAAAGAAGGCCATTTCGGGTTTGCGCCACCAAATAGGTTTTTTTGATTTGCCCCAAGATCACCAATTCAGGATCGCGCAAATCAGTTAATTCGGGACGTTCTTCGTTAGAAGGAGTGAGAGTTGGGAAAACCGGCGTTTGAGAGGGAGACGAGGGCGCGTCCAAAGGCGTATACAATTGCCGCGCAGCCGCCTCCATAGAACGCGGAGGCGAAAACGATGTGCGTGACGAGCCTTGCTGATAAGAAACGAAATCACTGGCACGACCGAAATCTCCCACTTGAACCTTGGAGGGAGAAGACACGCCTCCACTTAACGCCATTTTAATGGCATTGTTTAAAAATCCATAAAGTTCACTTTCGTGGGTTAACTTCACTTCCCTTTTGGAGGGATGAACATTGACATCCACCGTGGAAGGATTGACGTCCAAGAAAAGCGCCCAGCCGGGGTGACGAAGAGACGGCAAGCCTCCTCGATAGGCGTCATAAACCGCGCGTGAAAGGCGGCGATTTTGAACCGGCCGACGGTTGATGTAAAGAAATTGGTAACGCGAGGTGGCTTGATGCCCTTCCTGCCTCGTCACAACACCGCTTAATTTAAAATGTTCGGTTTGATGAAACACCGGCAACAAGTTTTGAGACCAGCGAGCGCCCCAGGCTTCAGTCAAACGAGTTTTTACCGATTTAGGCTGATCTTCCGGTTGGGACACTTTTGTCGCTCGAAATATCACGGGTTTCCCTTTTTCATTGCGCAGTTCAAAAGTCACCCCAAGACTTGAAAAAATCATCTCTTCCAAAACGCGCAGACACTGGGCTCGTTCGGTTGCGTCGGACTTCAAGAATTTAAAACGCGCCGGGGTATTAAAAAAAACGTCGCGGACCTCCAAGGTGGTTCCGGGTTCCCGCGCCACGCGTTTTTCTGAAACCAATTTCCCCCCTTCTAAACTTAACTCCCACCCCATTTCCTCTTCTTCACTTCTGGTGGTCAAGGTCAATCGCGATACAGCGGCGATGCTGGGCAACGCTTCACCCCGAAAACCGAAGGTTTGAATGGCCTCCAAGTCTTCCAGACGGGAAATTTTGGAAGTGGCATGGCGACGCAGAGCCAAAAGGGCGTCCTCTTTGGTCATCCCGCAACCATTGTCCACTATCAGAATACGGCTTCGTCCCGCGCCTTCAATGGCCACCGTGATGTGGTCAGCCCCCGCATCCAAACTGTTTTCCACCAATTCTTTAATTATGGAGGCGGGCCGCTCCACCACCTCCCCCGCCGCGATGCGGGCCACCAAATCTTCGGGCAACTGATGAACTCGAGGGGACATAATCAAAGCGCTCCTTTTAAACGGGCCAAGTGGTTTAGTGCTTCAAGCGGCGTCAAGGTTTCTACCTGAAGAGACCGCAACTCAGCAAGCACGGGGTGGTCAGCAAAAAGCTCCAATTGTTGGGTCCCCGCCCGACTTCCTTTTTCCAGCGAAAGCCGATGATCCCCCGATTCCAGGTGTCTCAAAATTTCTCTCGCCTTTTCAATGCAGACCTGAGGCACACCTGCCATCTCGGCCACATGAATTCCATAAGAACGGTCCGCGGGTCCCGGTAGAATTTGATAAAGGAACACCACTTGCTTCCGCCCATCCGACCCCGTCCATTCCTTGGCGGTGGCATGCGCATTAAACACACCAGGGAGGCGGCCCTCCAACTGGGTCAATTCGAAATAGTGGGTAGCGAACAAGGTCCGGGGCCCCAACTTCGACAAATGTTCGATGACAGCCCATGCGATCGATACTCCATCGTAAGTGGAGGTTCCACGCCCCACCTCATCCAATATCAGCAAACTCTGTTGGGAGCAATTTTGGATCAGCGTGGCCACCTCTTGCATTTCCACCATAAACGTGGACTGCCCTTGCGCCAATCGGTCCGACGCGCCAATACGGGTAAAAATTTTGTCGACCAAACCAATGGTCGCGCTCTCGGCGGGAACAAACGAACCCATTTGCGCCAAAATTACAATGAGCGCATTTTGTCGTAAAAAAGTGGATTTGCCTGCCATGTTGGGACCGGTGATAATGCTGATGCGGTTTTCATTGGATTTCAAATCCAAATCATTCGGAATAAAACGGTCCCGCCCCATTTGTTTGGCGATCACCGGATGCCAACCGGCCTGAATAGAAAGTTCATCGGAGGCCACCAGTTGGGGTCGAACATACCCTTGAGTCCCCGCCACTTCCGCCAAAGCCGATATCACATCCAAGTGGGCCACTCCAGATGCCACCTTGGCCAAAGTCGGTCCAAATGCCGCCACCTGATGAATCAGTTCGGCATACAAGCGCGCTTCGAGTTCTCGAATTCGTTCTTCAGCCCCTAAAATTTTTTCTTCTTGTTCTTTCAGCGCTGGAGTGATGTAGCGTTCCCCATTGGCCAACGTTTGTTTCCGGATCCAATCCAGGGGCACCTTGGAAATATTGGTTTTCGATACCTCAATGTAGTAACCAAACACATCGTTGTACCCAACCTTGAGTGAACCGATACCGGTTTTTTCTCTTTCGGCGGCTTCCATTTCTGCAATCCATTTCTTTCCGCTGCGACGCAAAGCGCGCAAATCATCAAGCTCACCGCTCACGCCTTCTCGTATAACGCCTCCGTCAATCAACTTGGCGGGAGGAGTGTCTGACAATTGTTGGTGGAGCACACGCTCCAAGTCTTCCGGAACCGTTATCTCTGTTGCCAAATCACCCAGAGACACATTGGACGAAATGATCTCCCTGACTTTGGGCAGGCGACCCAGAGAATGCCGAAGCGCCTCCAAATCTCTTGGAGAAACGGTGCCGGCCTGGGTTCGAACCGATATCCGTTCAATATCCGCCACCCCTTGGAGAGTGGAGCGCAATTCACTTCTCGCAACTGAATTTTCAAGCACGTCTTCGACCTGATTGTGCCGAGAACGAACAGTTTCCAAATCGCGAGAGGGATGAAGAAGCCACCAGCGCATCAGTCGACTGCCCAAAGGAGTGACGCATTGATCGATAACCGAAATAAGCGTGGGCCCCGCTTTTCCTGGATCGGCCGATTGAACCAATTCCAAATGTCGAACCGCCGTTTCATCGAGAAACAAAGTATTCCCGGAAACCATCGGGAGGGCCTGCGGTTTTCCCAAGCTTTTCACCACATCGGCATGATCTCTTTCCAAATATCTGTGAATGGCGCCTGTCACTTGGTCGATAAGCGTCTCAACTTTTTGTCCCCTTTGAGAGGAAGGGAGAAGTGGCTCCAAACGGATCACGGCCCGACCCGTATTCAGTTGACCCAAAATGGAATGGGCCTCTCCCAAAAAAAGAATTTCACTTGGGCTAAGCGTCGCCAGGTGGGATTTGAGTTCATTCCAATGCGGATCATTGTCCACTTCCCCCACCCACAATTTCCCGGTGGACACATCCGCCGCCGCCAACGCCCACTTGGACGGTTTCCCTTTTAACGAAGGCAACACCGCGATCGACACCAAAAAATTATTGGCCTTGGAAGGCAAAAGTTCATCTTCAACCAGCGTTCCAGGCGTGACAACCCGAACCACATCGCGTTTGACCATCCCTTTTGTTTTTTTGGGGTCTTCCAGCTGTTCAGCGATGGCCACGCTGATCCCGGCTTTGATGAGTTTGGAAATATAAGTGGTCATGGCATGGTACGGAATCCCGCACATGGGAACCGATTGGCGTTGAGTGAGCGCCACCTCCAAGAGCGGAGCCGCGCGCATCGCATCTTCATAAAACATCTCGTAGAAATCTCCCAAACGGAAAAACAAGATCTCTTCAGGGTATCGTTCTTTAACGCTCAAATATTGCTGCATGAGCGGCGTGGCTTGCTTGGCAGGGACGGAGAGGGTTTCCATTTTAGGACTCAAAATCTTTTAGCCGTTTCCGGTGCCGGTAAATTCGAATCCTATTCCGAACCTGATCAAAATGAGCTTTTGAAAAGAAAAGGAAATAATTGGCGAGAGAAATCAGGATGGCCCATTTCCACAAAATGGGAACTTCGTAAAGCCCCCACAAGATGCGGGCCCAGGTAAACCAAGCGATCCATTTAATTTTGATCGGAAGGACAAAAAAGAGCAGCAATGAGAAGTTGGGGAAAAGCGCCGCGAAGGCCAGGAAGATGGTTTCATTAAAATAAAAAGCGCCATTGGTATTTCCCCCCACCAACAAAGATCCCGCCAGCGCCCCCAAGGCGCCAATCAGGTAAAACAGGGTTAGAGGGAAACTGCCCCACTCTTCTTCCAACGCCACGCCGCAAAGGTATTGAAAGTAGAGATAAAAGAAGGTGAAGATCACATTCTGGAAAGGCACAATAAATAGGAAGGTCAAAAGCCGCCAATATTCCCCTTCTTGAACAGCCAAAGGATCCATAAGCAACAGAGAGGACGATTCAGGGTTCATCATGCTCCACACATAAAGGAGGGCCTGCGCGGTAACGATATAGATTGGAAGATGGCCGACCGCCATCCATCCGATGGATCTCTCAAGTCTGTTTATAAAATTCATGGTGGGGGCCGGAGAATAGCACACCATCGTCGGAAGAGGAAAGAGGGAGTCTTATCCCCGGAAAACTTCATTGTCGTCCTCCCCGCTTTCGCGGGAGTGACAATTCCCTGAATCATTTGAACGATTCCGGCTAATTATTAATCAAATTTCTTCAGTTGACCCGCCATTTCCCAGATCAGCAGCTCAGCGCCGGTGATGGGGTCTGACGTCAATTGAGGAGACCTGGCGGAAACGAGGCGCGCGGCTTCTCCCTCCAATAGATCGCCGGCCCCTTCCAAAGTCACCGCTCCTTTCGCCACATAGAGATGCACGAAGGGAGCGTCAGGGATTTTTACCATTTCTGCGGGTTTGAGCCGCCCGCCCCAAAGAACCGCCCCTTTTTGACGAATCGAAATGGCCGCGTGATGACCACGGCCTGACGCGATGGGCACAAGGCCCCCCTTGTCGAGTTCTCTGTTGATGTCCATTTGTTCATAACTGGGATCAATGGATTCTTTGTCGGGCCACACCCACATTTGAACCAAGCGAACTTCTTGTTTTTGGCTTGGATTCATCTCGGAATGCCAAATGCCGCGTCCCGCGCTCATCCGCTGAGCGAGGCCGGGATAAATGATCCCCTTGTTCCCCACTGAATCTTTGTGCTCCAACTCTCCAGAGAGAACCCAGGTGACAATTTCCATATCACGGTGGGGATGGGTCATAAACCCCGTGCCGGGACGAATAATATCGTCATTGCTCACCAAAAGAAGCCCATGGTGGGTATTTTGGGGATCGAAATGCCCGCCAAAACTAAAACTATGGTAGGAATCCAGCCAGGCAATTTTGGTTTCGAAACGGTCCGACGACTTTTTAATTTCAATCATGACGTCCCCTTCTGTTTAAATATTTTCGGCACCACCCACTTTGAGTATCATGACTGAGTTAACAACAAGAATGGTTGAAAAGTGCCAAGGCCGAAAACACCTTGTCGCTGAATACCAAAGAGGAGATAAGAATGAAAAAGATGAACAAGTTGATCACCGCCGCCATGGCAGGCTTGATGGGGCTGACCTTCGTCAACACCCCGCTCCGCGCCGAGGAACCCAGCACCACAGAAGCCCCCAAACAAAAAGTTGAAACACGGGCCGAAAAGAAAAAAATGAAACGCGCCCAGAAAAAAGAGAAACAACAAACCAAAGAAATGAAAAAAGAGCACCATGGCTGCAAAGGCATGAACGAGTGCAAAGGAAAAGGCGGATGCAAGACAGATAAACATGCCTGTAAAGGCCACAATGAATGCAAAGGCCAAGGCGGATGTAACATGTAGGACAGGCTCGCCATGCTGGGTGTGGGACTGGGCCTTCGGGCCGTTCATTACCCCCACATTTTGGAGCGCCGGCCGAAGGTGCCCTGGTTCGAGGTCATATCTGAGAACTATATGGGCACCTCGGCGGGTTCCGGAGGTCGGGGGATAAAAATCCTCGAAGACCTTCGCCGGGATTACCCGCTCGTCATGCACGGCGTGTCGCTTTCCATTGGATCAAAAGATCCGATTGATAAATCCTATTTGAAAAAATTAAAAAACCTGGCCAGCCGCATTGACCCCCTGTGGATATCCGATCATCTCTGCTGGACAGGTGTTGAAAACCATAACCTCCACGACTTGTTGCCTCTTCCTTACACACAAGAAACCATCCATCACTTGGTCGAGCGAATCCAACAAGTTCAAGATTTTTTGGGTCGGAAAATTCTTTTGGAAAATGTGTCCAGCTATGTGACCTACGCCCATTCTGAAATGACGGAATGGGAATGTCTGACAGAAGTCTCCACGCGCGCGGACTGCTTGATCTTGTTGGACGTGAACAACATTCATGTCAGCGCCGTGAACCACAATTTTAAAGGCGAAGACTTCATTAATGGCGTGCCAAAAAACCGCGTGGCCCAATTCCACCTGGCCGGTTATTCAGACCAAGGAACGCACTTGATCGACACGCATGACCATCCCGTGTCAAATCCCGTATGGAGGCTTTATGAGAAAGCGGTGGCCCGTTTTGGGGGCGTTCCGACGCTCATTGAATGGGATGACAATATTCCTCCCTTCGAACGCCTCTGGAAAGAAGCCAAACACGCCGAAAAAATTCAAAGAAAGATTCTCACCGATGCCCGCCACCAGCCATCCGCCCTTGTCTGACCTGCAGAAATGGATGAGATGGGTGCTCACCCATCCGCGCGGGGTCACCGCCGCTCTCAAACAACAGCATCCGCTTCAACATTGCCTTCAAGTCATTGGAGAAACACCGACGGTCAACCGTGAAACCCGCTTGTCCATTTACGGAAACGCTTACTTCGCGAGAATCGTCGACGCCTTGGAGGCCAACTATAGTTCCGTCAAAAATATCGTGGGGACCAGACCATTCAATGATTGGGCGCGAAAATATCTCATCTGTTATCCATCGACCTTTAAAAGTATCGATGATGTGGGCCACAAATTTTCCCACTTTCTCTCCCAAACTCCTTTGAACAAAAAATTCCCTTTTGTGGCTGAATTGGCCAAGGTGGAATGGGCCGCGCATCAATCCTTTTTCGCGGACGACACTCCCCCCTTAAATACTTCTTTGCTCAATAAAATTCCCAAACAAAAATGGCCTCAACTAAAATTAAGGTTTGATCCCTCAGTAAAACTCCTGAAACTCTCCTGGCCGGTGGATGATCTTTGGCGGCGGGATGGAAAAATCAATCGACAACAAATCAAGAAAATCAGAAGAGGAACAAGCCACGTGGTCATCTACCGCCTGCCCGACAAACAGGTCCGCATCAGTCGACTCTCGCGCATTCAATTTTCTTTTTTATCGCTTCTTCATTCGGGGCGACCGCTTGGAAAAGCCTTGGATATATTATCCGGAATGATTCAGTTAAATCGTCGCCCCGGCGATCTTTTGGCCGGGGCCCAGGTTTTCCCGTCAGTAAAAACCTGGATCCCGGCCAGAAAGAATGCCGGGATGACGGCACTAAAATATTCACGGTTGATAGACGGTAATGGCCGTTTAACTGAATTATTCGGGTTATTGAGAAAACAGAAAGAACGCCTCAGGGAATCCGATATCAACGCATGGTTTCAGGAATGGTCCGAAAACGGAGTCATTACATCTTTGTTTTTCTAACGATTCCTTGTTTTGGCCAATAGGCCAGCGCCACCAAAGCAAATTGGCTCAGTGAAAAGACCAAAATCCACCAGAAAGCTTTCTCCATAAACCCATACGAGTGGAGGCCAATGCCCAACATGTTGACGCCGAACCAAGACAAGGCGGTCACCACATTTCCCAAAATCGCCAAAGCCATAATACCGCGCTGTTTGGCAAAACCGCCCCACCGGGCGTGGAGAATAGCGGCGTTCCAAAGCACAATCATGAGCGCCCCGTTTTCTTTGGGGTCCCACCCCCAGAACCGCCCCCAAGATTGATCAGCCCAAATGCCGCCCAGAACCGTTCCCACAAAACTAAAAAACACATTAAAACAAACCACGCCATAGACCATTTTTTCAAGGGTCAACGCCGCCGATTGATTCCACCTTGGATCAAACCGCTCCCGCAAAATATAAAGAATGGCCAAGGCTCCGGACAAAAACGTGGAACTGTAACCCACCGTGATCGCCACCACATGAGTCGCCAACCAAAAGTTGGAGTCTAAGACCGCGCGCATCATCTCCAACGTATCGCCTTGAGCCGCCAAGTGGTGCGCGATAATCAACGTGACAAAACCAATAACCGAAGAAACCGCGCTTCCAATGCCTTTGCGGAAATACCATTCCAATCCCGCGCCCAACAGAACCGCCATCCATCCCACAAACACCGCGGAAGAATATAGGTTCGTGACCGGGGGCCGCCCCTGAAGCATCATGCGCGACACCAAACCCACCGTATGAACTCCCAACGAAAACAACAAAAGCCAAAAGGCCGCCCGGTTTAAGGTTTGAGGCCAGAGCAGCCAAGAAAGAAAGGTCAACAAAAAAACCGTCGCGTACATGAGCAAACACAAATAGAAAGGCTGTGAATTGTTAAAAAGAAGTTCATGGTTCATTTTGGACCTTAGTTCCGGAGCTGATTTCTCAAGCCAATCTTGATACCGCGCCAGCGAGCGGTTAAACACCCCCGCCTCTTGGGCCCGCGCAGCGTCTGCCATGGCGGAATATGACAGGACCGCCGGATGAAACGTGGCCATCAGACGCCGGTCCATGACCCCCCGCCCCATGCTCACCCAACCATCGGTCCCCCTTTGTTCGATTCGGCTGGGAATCGGATAAAAATTCGCGACTCGGTCCACAAATTGATAGCGCCTTAAGTGTTCTGCTAGGACTCTCATCTCTTCAGGATTCATCTTGGGTTGTTTAAGATGGGCCTCAATCATAGGAATGAGCACGGTTTCAAAATGCTGCAAACTTTCCAACAAATGATCTTCTCCACTGACTTGAAGTGAATTTTGAATCCGCTGATAGAGCGTCATTTGATTGTTTAAATTCACAACCGCGCGCTGATAACGCGACCGAACCTCGGGTTTAAGTTCCTCCGCTTGAGCGGCCTGAGCCTCAATCGATTCCAGATGAGGCAACAAGACTTGAAAGGAATAGAAACGATTTTTTGTTTGCTCGATTTTCATGAGACCCAACACATCGGGGTCATTGATTTGGAAAACCGCCATGCCATCGGCCACCGCAGGCCGAAACAACATCTCCATAAGCCAGAGAGTGGCAGGCAAACGACGCCCTTCATGACGAAGCGTTTGTTTTCCTGAAAGGATCATCAAAGAGGTTCGAGCCACCGAGTCAAGCGGTTTGAGTCTCCCTCCGTGCAACACCGGCAATCGCGCGAAATCCGATGTATTGAACTGAGAAGATGAGGATTCAAAACGGAGCGACGAGAGGCATAGGCCCATGAACGTCAACAGAATGACCGCCGGAACCCACTTCCATTTTTTTTCTTTGTTTTTATCTGTCATAGAGAGGCTGATCCGCAACCAAAGTGGACGTCGCCCCGGCACGCTTCTTGGCCGGGGCCCAGGTTTTGTTTTTTAAAACCGTATTGGAATAAATTCTGAGAAAAATACAACACCTGGGCCCCGGCCAAACGACATGCCGGGGCGACGATGATCATCTGTTTTCTTTGCAAATTAACATGAAATCGGGATTTCATATTATAAACGTCTCTTTCGAACAAATGAAATCAGATGCATCATAAATTGGATGGCCAAGCCCAATGTGATGAGAATGCAGGCCACATAGGGCGTTAACCATACCGGGTTTTGGACCACTTGAAAAATTGAAAGCGTGTCATTTTTTCCAAAACTGGCTTGATAAAACGTATTTCCTTCAAACCGGAGCGGATTGTTCATATAGATGAGAACATCACGGTCCTCGCGGGTTTCATGATGCGTCAAATGCACAAGGCTCGAAAAATTTTTCGGAATCGTGGTTCCCGGGTAGACATCATGACGAAATTCTTTGAGATGAAGCGTAAACGGATAATAAATTCGACGCGGTCGAACCGCCATGGAAAAACTCTGCCCTTGAACCTTCAACTCCTGAGGGGCCCCCAACCCCGCTGAAACAAGCCATGTGCCCAAAGTTTTATTTTGATGTGTGGCCTCAAGCACAACGGTGAGATTGTTGGCTTCATCGTCGGTTGAGACAGGTGGGATGGATTCCGCCACCACTTGCTTTCCAACGCCTTCCGTGGCCAAGGGCTCAAAATTTCCCTGAGCCATCATAAGGCGCGCGTTTTTAAAAACCTTTTTAATTTGAACCTCGAAAGGCAGCGAAGGAACAGAAAATGAATATCCGTCTCTCAGGCGGGACTCCGGTATGGCCGTTACCTCGTCGAATCCTGGGTCTGAGGTCATAATAAAAACCAATTCCATCTCCCGCGGAATTTCCGAATAATTTTTCGAATGCCCCACATCAATCGCCATTTGGCTTTCGACAGAAAGAATCTGCGTGAGAAACTGGCCCAAGAGAAGCAAAATCAAACCCGCATGGATCACAATCAACCCCATCTTTTTTTGAACGAAACGAAATTGGAATAAAAAAGCCGCCACCAAATTAATCAGCCAAAGTCCTCCGACCAAAAAACCTCCGGGGAGAACAGGCATCCGAAAACCAAAGGGGTCTGAAAAAACAAAAAAACTACTGAAGTATTCTTTTTGCGCCGCGAAGGTTCCGATTCGCACTTGAGCCAGTGTGCCAAACACCACCAAGATCATCATGAGGCTGAGCGACACCAACATGAGTTGGAGTGAACCCAACCATTTGAAGAAGCGAAAAGATTTATTCATGGTCATGCACGTTTAAGGAAGAGAGGAATTGAATGAAAGCGGGTTTCGAATTTTGGACCAAAACGTCCTCCCCCATCATCTTGAAAAACCAGGATTGGGATCCTTGATGAAAAATCGCCGCTAAAATTCTTTGTTTGTATTGATCTTTGATCAACGGATATTCACTCACAAAGTTGACCAACCGCATTTTTCGTTTTCCCACCTGAACGATTTGGCTCTGGGTTTCCAGTTCGCCTTCACTGAGCGGCCCCAACTTCAGCTGATCACGCCACCGATTGATGTTGGGCAAGTCTCCTCCCGCTTCACCGGACAAGGGGATGACCGACACATCCGCTTCGCGCCCATCTGAAGATGTAATAAGAAAACTGGCCACGCGCATACTGGACGGCGGTTGCTCTTTCCAGCCCGAAGGGGTGGTCCATTCAATTTCTCGGTGAGACTGGGCCCCCGCCCTCTCCAATGACGGGGGTGAGGCTGGAAGGTTTTCTTTGGCCACGCGATAACTCACAATGGGGTCTTGCTTACATCCCAGAATGAAGACCAAGAAAAAAAGAATGGGAAAGAGACGTCTATTCACGGTTTGCATTGTAGCCTAATCATTTTAACGACGGAAGAAACTGCAAAATGACGCCTCCCATAACGAAACAAAGGACCCCCAACGCCAAGAAAATATGGTCCGGCGCCGCTCCCGCCATTCCCCCCATCGCCCACAGGAACGCGCTGGCGCCTAAGATGGCCACAAAGGAAAGAAGGCCAACTGTTGAGAGAATTCGTCCCCGTTCCCGTTCAGGGCTTCTCAGTTGGATCAAGGTGTTGAACGGAATAACATAAAGACCCGCGAAGGCCCCCATGAGAAAACAATCCGCGAGAGATCGAATCAATGAGTCGTTTGAAAAATAGAGGTCCAATAAAAACAGGCCCATACCGCAACTTCCGAGCGGAACCCATTTGGTTTGAATTTTTTCTTTCGATAATCGTCCCGCCAAAAGACTACCGGTGGCGATTCCGATCACGACCGCGGACAACAGGAAACCAGCCATTTTTTCTGGCAAACGCAGAACCTGATCCACATACAGGAAAAGGTTCAGGTGAGTCACTCCGCCCGCAAACCAAAAAAATGAAACAGCCAATATGCTTTTGCGAAGCGCGGGATGCGGTTGAATTAGTTTCCAATTGGCTAAGAAATCCGGGAGAGGATTCCAGCGCAACAATTGCTGGGGATTCATGGCGGGCCCATTTTTTACCAAACATGCGCCCACAAAACTCGCCAGCGCGATGGAACCTGATAGAAAGGCGAAACGATGATAATCGCCACTGACCCAAGCCCCAACCACGCTCCCGGACAATATGGCCACAAAGGTTGACGCATTTAAGAGGGCATTGGACGAGGCCAATTCTTTCTCGGAACACAATTCAGGCAAGAGGCCATATTTGGCCGGGCTAAAAAAGGCGCTTTGACTGGCCAAAAGGAACAAACCCGTCATCAGCACCCCCACCTGTTCCAGATAAACACCCGCAATCACGATCAAGACAATCGGTAAATCAAATAGCTTAGCCAAAAGCATCACGCGAGCTTTGCTCCAGCGATCGGCGATTCGGCCTGAGGCCAGAGAAAACAACAAAAATGGGATCGCGAAAACAGCCCCTGAAACGGCCACCCATGTTTTGGCGTCCTCTGCCGACATCCACCTCACCAACAACAGAGCCACCACAATTTTCACAAGGTTATCGTTAAACGCCCCACAAAACTGGGTCAGCATGAGGGCCCAAAACGAACGCTTATCGGTTCTTAGGGGAAAAGAAACATGATTGGGGATGTGAGTCGAATCACTCATTTCGGATAATCCATCATATTTTTATTTTTTATGGTGTTCCCTTAAAAATAAAAAACCCCAATTGGCGAACAAACACCAACTGGGGTCTTTTGAAAAACGAATCAGCTTACCAGCGTTTGAAACCGCCGCCACCGCCTCTTCCGCCTCTGTCTCCACCGCCACGGTTGCCGCCGCCAAATCCTCCACCGCTGCGTTTCTCCATGGGACGAGCCACGTTCACCACAATCGAACGTCCGCCTAAATTACTGCCATTCAACTTGGCAATGGCCGCTTGCGCCTCGGCATCATTGGGCATTTCAACAAATCCGAAACCCTTGGAACGGCCCGTTTCACGGTCGTTAATAAGTGTGGCTTTGCCGACTTGGCCAAACGGGACAAACAACTGCCCCAACTGTTCTTCTGTTGTGTCAAACGGCAAACTGCCTACGAATAATTTTGTCATGGGCCCTCCTGGGCATAAAAAAACCGTGAAGCGTCTGCTTCACGGTTAAACGAATACAACTCCTACCTCAACTTCGAAGCTCGCGCATCCTGACATAAATAGCGCCTAGATAGAAGCATTAATTGTAAGTTTAAGGGCGCCCAACAGTTGGAGGGGACTTCACAAAAAGGGGCAAAGATCCGCGTTGTTTTCCATCCATCGTCAAATCCACGGAGTAACGACCGAACTTTTCGAAACGAATGTCCCTCATATTCACGATTAAATTGATCACCGCTGAGTCGTCCGCATCCTGAAGTTGAACGTTCACATTGCCATCAAAGGGTTTGGGGAATATGGTTTTCCCATCTTCATCGATGATATTGATCCGAAAGGGATGATTGGCTGATTCACTCTTTTTGAACCGAATACGCAACACGACCGTAAACTGCGGATGAACAACAGGAGCCGAGGGGGCCACAATGGCATCAAAAGCCCCCAATAAATTCAATTTTCCAAATTGATCATTGGCGGCGTCACATATCAAAAAGGCTTCTACGTCCATAGACCCGTGATTCACTCCTTTTTTCCCGTTAGTGCTAAGTATTCTCTTTCATAAGTACGGTTGTATTGATCCATCGTCGCCCCGGCATGCTTTTTGGCCGGGGTCCAGGTGTTCCTGATGAAGAACCTGGGCCCCGGCCAAAAGATAGCCGGGGCGACGATGGTTGTTACGACCTGAGCGTATTTGTGAAAAGAAGTACTAAGCTTGGAGCATGCTTACCACATCCCTGGCCGGAATTAAAGTAGGAAAAAACCACCCCCCCCGGATTATGGGAATCATCAACTTGAGTCCGGAATCCTTTTTTAAGGGGTCTGTGCCCTTAAGCAAAAGAGCCCTGATGGACAAGGCGAAAGAAATGGAGGACGATGGGGCGGACTTTATTGACGTGGGCGCCATGTCCACAGCTCCCTATCTCTCCACCCAAATATCAGAAGAGGAAGAAGAACGTCGGTTGGTTTGGGGCTTAGAGGCCATACAACGGTCCACGCAGATCCCTCTCTCGATTGATACATTCCGCGCCCGTCCCGCCAAGGCGGGCCTCGAAGCGGGAGCGTCCCTATTGAATGTCATTACTGGACTTGAAGCGCAATCGGACCTACTCCCCCTGCTAAAAAAATTTAAAGGCCTCATTTTGATGGCCCATCCTAAAGGATTTAAGAAAAAGGGTCCCCCTCAACCCATTCCGGCAGTTAAAGCCATACTCCGTCAATCAATTGATATCGCAGAGAGGACGGGAGTTTCGCCCTCCCGAATGGTCGTTGATCCGGGTATCGGATTTTTCCGAAATTTTGGAATGCTTTGGTGGAAATGGGACCTGAAGATCCTTCGAAACCTGGATCAGCTCAACAGTCTGAGACTTCCAGTTTTGGTGGGAGTTTCAAGGAAATCATTTATCGGCGAAATTCTTAATCTCAAAAACCCGGAGGATCGATTGAACGGATCGTTGGCGGCCACCGCCCTTGCCGTCATGAAGGGCGCGTCTATTCTTCGAACTCACGACGTGAAAGAAACCCGAGAATGCGTGCGTCTGGCGGAGAAACTGCTTTAGCGGGATTTTTTTCGACGTTCTTCTTTGGGGATAAAACCTTTGAGTGACATCCACGATTTTTCGCCATTGATGACGCCGTGCCAAACAGAGATGGAAACGCCGCATTCGAAATATTTTCCGAAAGCACGTTCGCGCACCCACACCACATGGCCATAGGCTCTCATTTGATCGGGCGTGTTGGGAAAAGCGATTTCCACATCTATCCCAATGGTAGGCTGGGTTTCATATTCCAATCTTAGACCGTGGCGGCCAATATCATAGGCAATGGCTGGTCCCACTCGCCCCGTCGCTGGAAAACGCAAAACAACGCTCTCTTTGGAATCAAATCGTTGCTCCAGTCTCCGGTCCCCAATGGGATTGATGATGTAAAACCGCGTTAATTTCCGTGCTGTCGCGAAACGCATGGATTAAGCATGCTCTGGCAATTAAAAGATTGCAAGCAGAAAGTAATATCCTTTGCTCTCATTATGAACAAATCAACAGGGTCCCTTCAATTCATTCTTAATGAACCAAGAAATCCAAAAAACATTGGGGCTTCCGCTCGAGGGATGGCGAATTTTGGATTTCGAAATTTGGGGGTGGTGAACCCCTATGAAAAAGCGTGGCGAGAAACAAAATCTGCCGTCAAAGCGCATGAAGTGGTTACTCAAGCCAAAAAATTCAAATCCCTGAAACAAGCCCTTCAATCCTGCCATTTGGTCGTTGGAACCTCTGCCGGGTCCAACCGGTCCCACCCTTTCCGTTGGATGCCCTTGACCCAACTTCGAAAGCAAGTCCAAGCCCATCTCCACAAAGGCCACCGAGTGGCCATTGTCTTTGGTTCAGAACGTTCGGGACTGTCCAATAGAGATTTGGGCTATTGTCACTTTGTTGTAAGAATTCCCACTGATCCCAAGTGCCCATCCATGAACCTGGCTCAAGCGGTGGCGGTGGTCGCCCACAACCTGCAACAAAAAAGCTCCCCGCGCACTCAGGCCACCCCCTATTCAGAAACAATATCCGTGAGAAATCGAGAACGTTTGATTCATCAAGGGTCCAAAGCTATTCGAAACGCAAAGCTATTGAAAGGTTGGAACAAAAACCAAACAGAAGATCATCTGCGGCAAGCGCTGAACCGTTGGGAATTAAACAAGAAGGACACAGCTCTCCTCCACGCCATTTTTTCGTGGATGATTAAAGTCAAAAAATTGGGCCGGGTAGGAATCGAACCTACGTAGGGCGTAGCCCGCCAGATTTACAGTCTGGTGCATTTGACCGCTCTGCCACCGACCCGAAGCTGCTCCTTAAAACTTCCTATAAGAGCAACGAAATCTCCCAGAGTCCGTCTCACCGGACGAAGGGAGACTTAAAATCCCCTTTGGGAGAGGAAGGGGCGCCACCTTACAAAATATTTCACGTCTCAGTTTTTGGAATAAGCCGCGCAGGTCCCAGAATGTTTCATCTTCAGATCAACAATGC
Organism: Elusimicrobiota bacterium; assembly: GCA_022072025.1. NCBI lineage: Bacteria > Pseudomonadati > Elusimicrobiota > Elusimicrobiota bacterium. Next base: position 148,327 of record JAJVIP010000009.1, on the reverse strand, counting down.
TTGGCTTCGTAATAGAGAAACTCTTTTTCCAATTCGTTCCACACATTTGGTCCCGAATCAAATTGATTAAGAAAAATTCCAAAGCGATCAATGGCATATACGCCCGGTTGCACAGATTGATTGGACAGGGCCACTCCAAAAAATTTAACGCCGAGCCAATCCCAAGTTTTCTGATGTTGAGCGGCTCCGGCCATCCATTGGCTCAGTTCTTCATGGGTTCCCTTCTGTCCAACCAAGATGGCCAAATGGGAACGGTTACGAAAATCCCACAAATGAAGTTGTGCTCCTTGTGCGTCTACCAACATGATATCGGGAACAAGCTGGCCTTTTTCAAACATCGAGAATCATCCCGGAACCATGTTTTTTTGCGTAAATCCGCGTGAATTCAGAACCATACAAGAAAACCATCATCGAGAAATAAATCCACATTAAAACCAAAATAAGCGACCCCGCCGCTCCGAAGAGAGACCTGACCTGGCTGAAATGAAGAAGTGTTGTAAAAATAAGTTTTCCCAAAGCGAATACAATCATGGTGATGACAGCTCCCACCCAGACGTCTTTCCAAGAGGGTTTTCGAACAGGAATCAAACGATTGATAAAGACAAACACGGTGGCAAAGAGGCCCAAAGAAAACAAATAGGCCACCAGAGGATAAAAACTCTCCAAGAAAGATAAAGAGACATACCGCCCAACCGTGTGCTTAAAGGTTGAAAATAAGGTGTCAATCACAAAACAAATCATCACCAAAAAAATAGGCAAGCTCAACAAAATGGCCGAATGAAGCCGCGTGGTGACCACCCCTCGAAAACCACCTTTTCGTTTTTCTTCTTTATCCCAAATTTGGGAAATGGCGCGTTGAAGAATGGAAAAAATGCCCATCGCAGCATAAATCACCAACAGAAAACCCAGGATCCCCGCCTCCGAAACTTTCATCTCGGCGGCCGCCAATAAAAATTCTTTGAAAGAATTGGCCATCTCCTCATTAAATAAAAAGGACAATTCTTGAACGACAAGAAGACTGGCTGAGTGGGTTTCTATTATTTTCCCAACAACAGTCAGCACAACCACAATCAATGGAATAATGGAGAAAAGAAGATAATACGAGAACCCCGCCGCAAAAATAGACAAATTATCTTTACGCCCTTCTAACAATGTTTCGCGGACCAAATGCCAGGCTTTCTTCAAATTGATCTCTTCATGAATAAAAAAGACTGGTGAACGAAACAAGCCCGCCAGCGGGGTCGGGGGCTTGACCATAGGTCAAAAGGCGCCCATTCAATGGCTCATCGGTGAGATAACGACTCAACTGAAGCCCTGTGTAAAGCGCTGAAAGTCCACACCATTTTCGCCAGTGCCCTCCCTCCATCACCGATAAAAACATTTCATCGGCCGATCCTTTCAAGGCCAGTTCCAATGACTTGCGGTCTTCCGCTTCAACCCGTTTCTCCAATTCAGGCCCCAACTTTTCGTTGTCTCCAAATCTCGGCCCCACATGCGCCAAATCAATGCCCGCCAAAATCATTATTTTCTGCCCGGCTTTTTGACGCGCCTTCAGTTTTTCCCCCAGTTTTTTAAGACCCTCATGGACACTGGGAATGCTGGAGGGCGCCCTATCGGAGCAAAAAGAATCAAAGGAAGAACAAAGGACTGGAACCCAGGGAGGGGTCTTATCGCGCCACAAATATTTGAGCCACAGCGCTTGGAATTCGAGGGAATGTTCCGTTCGGTGAACCCATTGATCCGATGAAATGTCGTACCAAAGAGACGTCTTGAAATCCTCAACCAAATCTGGGCTTGCGGCGACCGGTCCATAAGGCGTTTCATATTCCTTTTTTGTAACCACCCAAGGAGAATTGGGCGACATATGCGCGACGCCAAGCGCAACGATGAGATCTGGAGGCTGGCATTCACTTAAGGCCTGATAGGCCCAGGCATAGGCCGGACCTCCTCGAAAAAAATCTATGTGAGGTGCCACCAACAAGGTGGGGGTGGGGCGGCTGGGCGCCGACCCCATTTGTTTGAGTGGTCCTTTGCTGTCCTGAAAAAATTTCCCGAGGAAGGTGGCCAGATCCAATCTATTTTCGGGATAGCCGCTTTTCATGTGCGCCGGTTTTCGAATCGGACTCGCCTCGAACGCTTCCCACACCTCTCGCCTTTTTTTTTGAACCGCGGAAGTTTCAAGCAATTGAGCTTTCTCTAAATCTCCTACCAATTTTTCAATTTCTTCAGGTCGGATAAGTTGGCCCGTATTTTTTGAAAAATAAGTTTGGATATCCGAGATTGTGGATTGTCCGTCCAACATCATGGCCACCAAATATCCCGGTAAAGTTACAGCCACAGGATCTGGGACCAGGCCTTCTTGATCCCTTAGCAAAATGGCCGGTTTTCCCTCGTGTTCAACTTGGATGGCTTCTATGCCGGCCTTGAGCGCCGGGAGAGGGGTGGCACTCATTGTTGGACTTCTTGGAGTTTCTCCTCTATCACCACTTTGATGTCATCAAAATCCTTTAACCCACGACGCTGACGCCCATTGATAAATAGAGCCGGGGTGGAGGTGACCCCCACGGATGTCCCCTCTTTTTTATCAGCTCGTATTTTTCCCAAAACAACTGGAGATTCCAAGCAGGCATTGAACTTCTTTTGATCCAAATTCAATTGCTTCGAACCTTCTGCGATTTTTTCTTTATAGTTATCTTTGGTTATTTTCTCCTGATTGGTAAAAAAATAATCAAGCATATCCCAGAACAAAGGTTCTTTCTGTTGGGCGGCGCATTCGCTGGCGATCGCGGCAGGCTCCGACCATTCATGCCCGTTCAAGGGAAAATGTTTAAAAACCAACCGCACCTGATCCTTGCTGTAATTTTTTTCGAGATTGGTTTTGATCAGGTTGTGCGCGACCTTGCAATAACCGCATTGCATATCGGAGTACTCAACAATGGTGACCGGCGCTTTCTCCGACCCTTTAGAGTGCGTGCCTTTTAAATTGATTTGCATTTGCCGAGATTTGTCCGGGTCAATGGTCGCGTCAACGGCATACCCCCAAAAATATTTCGTTTCATCCTGAGTGATATAGATGGGATAAGGAGCGCCTCCCAAATTGGCGGTCACCACATTCAGATTTCCAAATCCTGCCGGGGTTACGGTCGATGAAATTTTGATTTCGGTCCGAGTGTCGAGACCCAATGTTTTCCTCAAATGAACCGCAAACGCTTCCGTGTTAAGCGCTAGAGCCGGGAAAGGAACCAAACAAAAAACAAATGTAAACCAGGGCAACTTCTTCATGGGAAAAAACTCCTTGTCCAAAAGAAATTTTAAACTGAACACCGGAATTGTAACTTATCCAACCTTCTTTGCTCTCCCCTTCTGAGCCGCTTTCATGAAAATTTCCTTTAATTTTTCAGGAGACTCTTTCCTTCCCCAGATTTGAACTGCATGCGCATCGAAAAAGTGATCGACGTGTCGACGAAACTCTGACTGAATAGGGGAGGGAGGGCTCATCCCCAACGCGGTGCCCCAAAGACGCGCCAAATCGATGGGGAATGTTTTAACCAATGAAAACACATGGACCATATCCCTCACATCTTCGTTTAAAAATCGCGCCAGTTTTCCGATCGCCCACAACCCAGGATCCAAAACACGCACTTCAATCTTTCCAATTTTTTTATAGAGCTTGCTTTTCTTCTGTGGGAGAGCGATCGATGACCATCGTTCAATGTCATCTGAATATTCGGGAGAAATCCCGGTGGAACGGGAAACATCTTCCAGCCATTGTTGCAATTTTGGCCAGTTCGACCTGGATTGGGCGGGTGTCAATTTAAATGCCACTTCAAAATCAATGTCCTGCGTGGACCGGGCTCCTCCAAAAAGGACAGCCGCCGCCCCCCCCGTGATGAGCACTTTTAATGGCAATGTCGATCGATTGTCCAATTCCTGAAAAAACCGATCAATATCACTTATCTTCATATCTTCTTGGGGAAAGGAAAACCGCGTGTTTATCGATTCTCCTCAAAAGCGCTTTCCATTGATGGGGGCCCAAATCGGCCCGCATCCGCCGGAGTGTTTGTTGATTCGAGGATGGAGAAACCGAAGCAGTCCGCTTTCTGGGTTTATACAAACCCAAAGACGCCCGTCGCTCTTTTAATAACCTCGATAAGGGTCGAATGTACGACGTGGCAGAACCCGCCGAATACATTCCCGGCCGAAGGGCTCCGCGCGCCACGTGATCCAACTGTTCGTTCGTGAGAAATTTCAATGGAGGCGTTTCTTCTATTAATGTTCCAACACGAACGTCCAAAGCCGCAGCCAAGCGGCGAAGTGACGACAAGGAAGGGTCCGCTTTGTCCATTTCAAGACGTGAGAGATAGGGACGTTGAATATTCGCCAGCTTCGACAGTTCCAATTGTGTCAACCCACGGTACCGACGCCAGGATAATAGCTGCTGCCCAAATGACATGATCAGAATGTATACGATACAATACATTATGTCAATATAAATTTCCCTCTGTCTTTCTGAATCTCTCTTTAGCGTTCGAGGTTCTCCAACGGGATGTCATCCCGAACAGAGTGAGGGATCTCTTGATTCATATTCCAATGGCAATAACTCGGAAAAGATCTTTTATCGTCACCCCGGCATGTTTTTGGCCGGGGCGACAGCGTCTTGTGCAATACCTTTAGATACGATTCAACTGAATCATTCCGGTTAATGCCTGATGAATAAACTCAAAATGCTAAAGAGTTGCTGAAGAAGAGGACAAGCCAGGTTTGGTGTGGCGGTCGCGGCGAGATTTAAAGAAAAGGTTCAGTTCCTTAAATGTGGTGATCCCATGCCGACGGCGCACTTCTTTGAGCAAGTGTTTCAATAAATAGCGGGTGGCTTCAGCGTCTCCCGAAGCGCGGTGGCGGTCGGTGATATCGATCATCAAATGCTCGCACAAATTTCCGAGACTTCGAGAGGGCAATTCCGGGTAGAGTTTGCGAGCCAACTTTAACGTACAGAGAGCGGGACGCTCCCAGTGTTCATTGAGCCGATCAAACTCACATTGAATGAAACGGTAATCAAAGGGGACATTGTGAGCCACGAACACGCCTTTCTCCAAAAAACGTTTTAGGTCCGGCGCCACGTCCAAAAATCGAGGCGCACCCCGAACCATGGCGTCGTCGATGCCGGTGAGAGCGGTGATCCAGGAAGGAATGGGGCAACCGGGGTTCAGCAGCGTCCGAAATTGCCCAAGCACAATGCCATCGCGCACGTGATATACCGCGATATCGATGATCCGGTTTTCTTCGGCTTTGCCACCGGTCGTCTCGGTGTCAACAACACAATAATCCGCCTCAAGGATGGGCGTAGGCATGGCGAACCGACTGACTCAAAGCCTTTGCGGGAATTTGCCCAGGCGCGGCCGAACGCCCCAAATGACCATAAGTCAAAATAGAGCCAAAACTATAGGCGGCCACTCGAGAAACGATTCCCCACTTCCCCATCCCGATGAGTACCACCTGTTTATTGGGGAGATCTTTTCCCCACCATAAAAATTTTTCCAAATCTGCGATCGATCGAGGGCTCACAGCCACTTTAAAAACATCTCCATTCAATTTTTTCGAACGCAGGGCGAGCTGACTCAATTGAGCCAGGTGACCGGGCCCTTTAAAATCATGAACCGAATGGATCACATCCACTTGTTGAAGGTGTCCCAAAACCGTCATGCGATGAGCAAATTTCTCATGTTGGATTTCAACATCGATCATTTCAACCAAAGGAAGCAGACGGGACAATATCTCCCCCCGACGGTAATCCTCGATCACCGAGGTGGTTTTGATCGCCCCGCCTTCATCAGCGGCCCGAAAGGTGAGAAGAACCGGCAATTGGGTTCGGGTTTTGATTTCGCGGATCAGATTTCTCCCAAACTCTTGAGCCTTTTGAAAAGGTCCGCGCATCGCTGAATAACCATCCAAACGAACCTCCAGCAAATCAATCCGAGCGGTTTTTGCATTTTGGATTTGTCCGCCCAAAGGGCTTTGACTGGTGAGGGTACCCACCACCAAGGGTCGATGAGACAAGATGTCTTTTTTCGAGGACAGGAAGGACTGTTTCACGCCGCCGAGTCTAGCACTTCAACTGATATCGACGTATTCTCCCAAGGCTTGAACGGGCTGCCAGAGCCAACCACTTTCATCAAATGATTGCGCGTAGGTGAAATGGGCTTTGATCATCTTTGCGGCCTCTCTCGCTTTGAGATCCAACGCATCAGCTTGATCTTGGCGCCCTTTTTCTCTGGCCAAATCCCGCAAACTCGCGTTGGCCATCACCACAATAAAATGGGCGGTCCCCATATGATACAGCGCCCAATATTTTCGATACACCGACTCCAAATCACGAACCGTTAAGTTGGCCACACCTGACAAAGGAAATTTCTCAGTCGCCAAGCGAAGGCTCCGGTTTTGGGCTTTGGCCACTTCGATCCAATCCTGATGTTCCTGAATCATTTTTTCAGCGGAGGCCAGCGCCCGTCTCCAATACTTGTCGGCCCCTGGGCCATTAATTTGGGCCACACGAACGTCCCTCCAAGCATCGCGAAGGTACAACTCTGCTTCTGTGTAAAGAACTTGTTTGGCCCTTTCAGGCTCCACAGTTTTCCCCAAATGGGGAAGCTGAACATTCATGGTAAGGGATCGGTCTCCGCCATTCACGCGAAACGGATCGAATCTCAACAATCCCAAAATACGCGCTGCGCCGCCAATCATGGCATAAGGGTGATGATGGGTGTTCCATCCAAAACCCACCGGCTGATTGAGCCCCGTGGACAAGGGATGGATATAAGGATAGGCCAAGCCCCCTTGAATAGGAATGGCAGTTTTGATGCCATTGACGAGCGCATTTTCATGGTAAGCGTTTAAGGACATGGTTTCTTTTCGCCCGTCCCCCTGCCGTTTATAATCATCTGCCAGTCGCAAATCGGCCAACGCCACCCAATTTGACCATTCGTCGCTAAGAAGGGGTTTTCGCCCAATTCCTTTCTTCACTTTTTTATCGCCATAGGGCCCCATTTCCACAAAACGAATCAATCGGTTGCGATCAAGGTTCCCAACAAAATCGTATCCCGTTACCATGATGGGCTTTCCATTTAATCCAGGAATCTCAACACTGACTTTGAAATGATCATCAAGAGCTTTTCGAATTTTTGACGCCGCGTTCACTTCAAATTGTTCAAGCCCCTCCACGCCATAAGCGGAGATTTTGAGCGCGCTGGTATCAAGCGGATACATGGGGATGATACCGGGATTGACCCATTCCCCAATATTGGGATCGAAATAACGTTTTTCAGTGGTCCCAATGAAGAATAGATGTTGCTTGGAGTCGTATATATTGTGATCCCACTTTTCAATTAATTCAGAAGCATGTTCATACCCCACCCGGCGTTCAGGGTCCAACTGCGCCATCAAATCGCTGAACCCTTTAAAATCAGCGGCATGTTCACCGTTGTAGAACTGATAGAAAGACGGATTGTTGGGTTTAAATTCCAGCTTTTGCTCACGGGGGTTTTGGGGATTTCCCAAGGGGCCCATTCGAATCCCCCCATAATTGGGATCGTTGGGAATTTCATTTTGGAGATCTTTTAAGAGTCCCCATTGTTTGCGGGCAAAGTTCAAATACTTCTTTTCTCCCGTCGCGTGATAAATATGAATGGACAAAATACCCAAATAGGCATTGGGACCGGTGTGAGCAATATGTTCAATGCCGCGCCCGCCAGGGCGGTCTTCAGCGGCGTCGACGATATTGACGATCCAACCCGATCGACGGACCACCTTTCCTTTTTTAATCACCCACCCGATCTTGTGAACAGCGGTGTTCTCAATGAAATAATCAATTATTTTCTTGGCCAAATCCACCCGACCGGTGCGCAAATGGGCAAGTCCCCGAATGCAATTGTCGTATACGACACTCCAATATTGGAGGCGCTTGTCGCCAGTGAAACTATAGGCCAGGTAAGTGTCTGGATTGATATTTGACTGAAGAACGGAGAGCACTTGCGTGATGTGGTCTTCCAAAGCGCCAGACATTTTTTCCGGAATCGTCGATTGCTTTAAGGGAACCAATCGTTCAATACCGGCTTCATTCGGATTTGGCGCCGGGACCGTCAAAGCGGGATTCCACATGGACAAATCCAAGGTTGCAACCAAGGCCAGCAAGAGCAGCAGTGTAAGCCCCAATCTTTCAAACCATTTTGAGATTTTGTGACCAGGAGGATTCTGCCGGGACTTCCGGGAAGACTTACCAAGACTATGGGGTGGATGTAACGTCAACATAAATTTATTAACCATTTATACTGCAGTGGGGAATCAACAAACATTGCACTCAAGAAAAAAGTGTGTGACAAATTCATGTAATGCCCGATGAAGCTTTACTGGAAGAAAAATTCAAGGATCACTTGCGTGGAGAACTTGGTCTGCGCGGGGGCGGTTATAAAGTCGGCCTGCATGTACACATAGTCAGGGCCGCTCGTCGGGAAATAATTGGCCGGCCCTTGAAATAAATGAGATCCCGATGTTTTTTTAAGAGTGATTTCATCTTGACCATCTGCAAAAGCCGTAATGTTCAAGCTTGGAATAGCGGGGGTCTGTCGGTCTTTCAAGAAATGCCATTGATACGATGTGGGAGTCCCCGCGTTGGGATTTTCCGCCCCTGGAGCGCTGGCCAAATCGCCTTTGTCTGTGATGCTCCAAGCCATGTTGAGTCTGTAAGGGGTGGTCGATTGTCCTTGAACTTCTCGCAAAAGACCTGCGGGGTTTGAATCCCCATTTGAATTGTCGCCCGGAGTGGGGTCCACAAACCGGGGATTCAAAGAGGGATGGGTATTGTCCGTGAAAATCTGAACTCCCCACGCATCGCTGGTAATTCCCTGCGCCTTGAGTTTCAGCGCTTGGTCCGCTCGGACCCACCTCGCCGGCACATTAACCGTCCATGTCATTGAACTTTTTCTCACCTGAGTTCCAACATTCACCAATTCAATTGAGCCCAATGGAAAAGGTTGAAACGGATTAAAACGCCGCTTGGCGAACAAATACCAAGCGGAAGAACTGGCCGCCGGATTTAAAGAGTCCATGTTAAACCCATAGGCCGTCCCGCCATTGGTGGCATAGGCCATTCCCTGTCCATTGTTCGAGGTGGTAACAATTGCCTTATCCAACTCCTGCATATAAAAATCACCTTTCACTGTGTCTTCCGCATAATAATGGGCCAACGCCATATGGGCGGTCCCCTCCAACCAAACGGCATCTTTATCGGCCACAGCTCCCGGCGCGACTGAGTTCATCACAGGTCCAGAAAAATCGAAACCGGTAACCGAGATTCCTGTTAAGTCGACTGTTTTGGTGTTTTTGAAATCTGTGTCAGCAGTGGCCAAAACATTGGTGAAGGATGAAAGCGCCAGGGGCGCCCATGAATAAGCGTCCAGCGCGCGGTCCCAATTGTGGGTCACGCCATCAGCCAGAATTCCTACTTTGAAGCGCTGCTGACTGGGGATGTACATCTGACTGTTGAGCCAGGAGAGAATATTGTCAGCCGCCAGATTGTAGGCGTTGTTCCCACGAAATTGGGCATAGGCCTTGAAACCGGCGTAACAATCGAAATTTTGCTCCGTTGATTTATAGGTTAGAAGATTCGCGTTGAAGCGGCCAAATCGAATCGATCCATCCGCCGCTTGAAGACCCAACAACCATGCCGCCAAATTGTCAATCACGGTGTCATAGGTGGGAAGGTTGGTCGCGTGGCGGTAATGAATTAAGGCCAATAACATCCAAGCATTGGGGCCAGCCGTGCGATTGTTATTAAGAATACTGTAAGAACCTACGGCAGAATTGACTTGATAATCATCATGAAACCCGCTGAAGGGTCCGTTGGGGTTTTGGTAATTATCATGGATATATTTATAGACATCGAATATTTTTTTGGCGAGCGCGGTGTCTTTCCGATAAGTGTAATTCATGGCCACGAGAGCCTGGTCATAGGTCACAGCATTATCAAGTCCGTTGTAACTTCGAACCAGTCCATTGGCCACTTGTTTTTCTTTGAGACCCGCGTAAATCTTCGTTTCATCCACCGCGCCCGGGTTGTTCGTCAGCCATTTGACATCGTCCACATCGAACACTTGATTCGTGACTTCCCCAATATGGGCCGACACGGCGCCAATCGCGAAATAGGTTTGAATCTGATCAAAATCCAAATTTGGCTGCCGCGCCTTGAAATCCGACAGAGCGATCACCACGTACTGCCACGTGTTATCGGTCGGAATACCCAATTCGCTCAGGCGAAATTTGGACTGCTCAGTCCCGGCTGGAATATTGGCCGAACGAATGGCCACTTGTAAATCCTTGGAAGTTCGAACCCAAAAAGAAAGATAACCATTTTCAAAATAGCGCATGAAACGCGAACCATTATTACCATCGGTATTGGTGAACCATATGGCGGCCGCGTCCTGAACGCCGGGGTTGTTCACCAAGGTATAAAGAGAACGGCGGAAGGTGGCTGGGTCTCCCACAACTCCGCCTGGTTGTTCACTCAAAGTCATGTTGGTTCCGGCATGAACGCCCTTGTAAACCCCCACAGAACCACCCGATCCATTGTCGGAATACACATTATAAGATTGAGTCCAGGTGATGTTCGCGACCGTTACATTGGCGCTTCCGGAAATACCTTGGGTGGCCGTTATATTTCCCACCGCCGCCGAATTGCCCGCGGTGAGAAGTGTTCTCGACCCTTGCACTGGCGAAACCGTTCCCACGCTGAGAGGAACGGACCAGGTGGGAAAAATGTCCACGCCCACCCCCGCCGCATCAAAGCCCTGAGCCACAAATTGCCGTTTGCCATTCAACGGAACGCTGATGGGGTTGGGAGTCACGCTAATTGTGGCCAAGGGCCCAGGAATATTGGTGCTCCAACGGAGATTGTCAATATAAAAGGTTCTGGGTCCACTGGTGTTGCCTACCACGTACATGGAGAAAAATACCTTGACCCGTGAGAGATCCGCCCAGGGCGCGGCCTTGGCGAATTGGGCGAGTGGGATCACCACAGGATTCCAATTATTGTTGAAAACGGCGTTGGTTCCATTTAAGACCACGCTGGAATATTCAGTCCCAGGCGAGACATTGCCGGATCGAAACCCCACTTTGAGAATCCCTGACAATTGAGAGGGGGCTTTGAGCCAAAAACGGATAGAACCATCATAATAGGAGGACATATCCCGAACCACCGTGTCAGGAGTCCCATTCACTCCCCATTGAATATAAAAACCAGCATATCCCCCCGGATTGCTTTGCACCGTGATCGCATGCGCCACCGTCCCTTCCCGGACGTCGTTGGTGACAGCCGTGGGTCCAGTGATGTTGACCGGCCCCCCTCCGCTTGTGCTCAAGCCAAGATAGGAATCAACATCAAGTTGAGCGCCGCTGATGGTTTCGCTCATCAGTCCAAATTCTGTGGGAGCGGGCGTGGTCAACCGCGTAAAGGAGGCCGTGCCACTCACCCCATCGCTCGCGGTGACGGTTCCATTGGCTGTGCCTGCCGTCAAAATCGAGTAACGGGAACGCGTCGAGGGATTCATGGTATTCCCGCTGCCCGTCACACTCCAAGTGGGGTAAATGATGACTTCTTCCAAACCAGCCGTTCGCCCCACCGCCGTGAATTGCCGATGCTGCCCTGTCGCACCGGATGTCCCCACCGGTCGTAACTCAATGGTAGAAACAGGTTTGGTCCAGCGGATATGATCAACATGCCAGGTACTTGAATTTCCATTCGGTGGATCGGGAACGCGAATGATAAATGGAAATCGGATCCTCGTCCAATCAACTCCGGAAAAAGAGCTCAAGGGTATTACGATTTCCTGCCATTGATTTCCCGTGCTACCAACGGGCACACGACCCACCACTTGTTGAGCGGTGTGTTCAATTTCAACCCATAAAGTCTTATCGCTTTTCAAAAGGAATCGCAGGCTACCATTGGCATTTCGATAATCAGAAAAATCTCTGGAGATAACTATGCTTGGATTGTTGGTATCCACATTGGCTACTCCCCATCCCCCCCACTGTGAGTTCAAAACCATTCTGACGACTTTTTTCCCCTCTGGCGCATCGGCTAACCCGGTGTATTCTCCGTCAAAGGTATTGACGCTAAATCCCCAACTTTTTAAATCCATACGAATTGTTCCTTTGGGATCGCCGCTATAAAGACCGAAATCGTTTGTGAATTCTTTGGTTGCCTCCGCATGGATTATGGACGTGAAAAGACCCATCATCAAAGGAAGTAATAAAAGTTTAAATTTCCTCATTATTTCGCCACTCCGATCACGCCGCTCACTGTTTTTCCATCCACTTCATATTGATATATGTAGACGCCGCTTTCGACAGTTTTCCCGCTGTCATCTCGGCCGTCCCATTGAAGACTATTGGCGCTGTAAATTGTTTTGACCAAGTGGTTGGTGATATCAAAAATTTCAACTTTAACGTTTGAAGCGAGGTCTCCGAAGGAGAAGAAAACATTGTCGTTGATGCCATCCCCATTGGGAGTGATAATTTTCTCAAGCGGTCTCCGATCCTCAACTGAAAGCGGCGACGCCGCCACAATGGCCATCATCCTAAAGAAACTGACACGAACAGAGATGCTGTTCGCCAAAGTATTGACAGTTCCCCCCAAACGACGCCAAACAAATCCATCCCACCACACCACGGCCAAGTTCCGTTCAGGTATATTGGTTCCATCCACGATCCCATCTTGGCCCAACGGATAAAGGAAATCGGGATACAAAAGCGAGAGTTTCATGGCTCCCTCAATTGGAGCCTCTGATTCCAAACGATACACACGAATAGGATCGGTGAGTCCTTGGGGAACCAATGGACTCGTTGGAGGGATTTCATCCAATGTCACTGTGGTGGGCCCGCTGAAGAGGCCCGAAGGAATATCAAGCGTGGTTTCTCCGTCCTCTGGATTACCGTCGGGAAGGACAAACCGTCCGCCTGAGGTTCCGAATACTTGGCTCGCATTAGCTTGAACACCCACTGTAACGAACGGTTCGGGATCATTCGCTGAAGTGGGAGGGAACGTGATATTACCGACCACCACCAAATTTCCACCCGTCAACTGAAGCCGCTCGGCAACAATGCGGTACTGTAAAAAGCCGCCATTGATATCGCTCTGATCAATGTCAAAGGCAAAGGAAATGGGATCCTTTCCTTCAATGGGCAAAGATGATATGAGCGGAACTCCGTTAGTCCCGCTGGGATCCAAAGTTGAAACGAACCGATACAACACATGAACACGAATCTGTCGGTCGGAGAGAGAGCCAAAATCAGAATCGGTTTTTAATCGATCTTCGTAAGCGGGGGGAGTGGGTGGGAAATCCTCTCCTGATTCCCCGATAATAAGAATCTGTTTAGAAACGTCAGATACCTGAATAAGGGGGGTATGCCGAATTTGAATATTGCCTTGCGAGACTCCCCCTGTGACCAAACCCGCCGCAAAGGATTGTTTACCCCGAGATTGAAAAGCGAACGTGTTCAAGGACCCGCCCAACACGACCAAACTGGTCATGAAGAGCCTCACAAGAACATGATGAATTCGCCTCATTTTATTCATGTCAATCTCTAAAATTTCACTTTCCTTTCTTCCGTTAAAACAAACTTTTGACGCCGTTTTTCGATCATCACGCCACGATCAAAATCCTTCAATTCTATCTGGGCCCAATATTTCCCCGGGCTCATTCTCAAATCTTTGACAACCCCCATATAGGGCCGTTCGTTGCCCGGATAGGTGGGCTGTCCATGTTCCAATTCCACATTCGCGACGAGTTGATCCTTATCATTCGCTATTTGCATGATGCCATGAGGCCGCAAATGAACATTCCCGGTATTCCTCACCAAAATGCCGGCTTGAACACTGTCTGTGGAGGGGTTCACCATCATCGCCCGAATATCTCCCGACAATTTTTCAGTCCCGATAATCACCGCATAAACAGCGCCACTCAACATAAACTCCACCGTGCTTCGAGAATCTGACTTGGTTCTAAACGAAAGCATGCCCACCAATTCTCCTTGCGCCTTTTTGGGGGCCTTTACTGTAAATTTGATTTTTTTTGTTTCTCCGTCTTTCAATTCAAAAGAATTCGAATGCATCTTCAACCAATCTTCGACCTTGATGGCTTTATTGGCCGGCAACACGAACCAATTTTTCGTCACAGGGACAATCTGCAACGTTTCTCCATCAGTGTTCGTGACTGAAACCTCCCCCCCGACGCTTTCTCCGGGTTTCACATTAAAGGACTGGACGCTGGGAGTCATAGACAAAGCCCAGAGAGAGCTTGTCAGTCCCAATGTCATTGCCGATATCAACCACAACTTTTTTATCATGAGCCACTCCTCAAACTAAAAACTCGGGAGAGACCAGTGGAGCAAGAATGCTCCACCGGCCTCTCGCCAATGTTTTTATTTTTCACGTGAGTCCCTTATTGAATGTAGGTCTCCACAGTGATGGTTGTGGTTTGATACGCCTGTTGAGCAACAGCTCCAGTGAAGTTGGCCTGGAAGTAGACATACGTGTTGTCTCCCGCAGGATGCGGAGCGAATTCACCATTGGCTTGACCAAAGTGAATACCATCTGATTTGATCATGGTGACAAACGGCTCGCCGTCAACAAATGCCGTGGCGTTGGTCGCAGGGATATTTGGTGTCGCTTTATCCTTGAAGTAGAGCCATTGGAATTTGTTGTTGAATACGGCGGTTGCAGGACCATTGTTTGGGTCAGCAGCCCCAATACCGGTGTTCACATCTCCGCCTTCGATCGTACGAACGTTGGCTTTGATACTCCATGCCATAGGAAGAACGGTACCAGTATCACCAGAGGTTCCTCTGAGTAAACCAGCAGGGTTGGAGTCTGAATTCGAACTGTCCGATGGTGTCGGATCTACGAACCGAGGTGAGGCATCGGACTCGGTGTTGCGGGTGTAGATTTGAACACCGCCTCCAGCGTCGGTCACGGTGGACTTGATGATCATGAGCTGATCAGCAATTTTCCAACCTGTGCTGGGAGGATTGACGCCCGACCAAGTAATCATCGGACGGTTGGGTGTGGTGAGAGGATTGACCACATCCCGGACGACAATGGTGGCTGTGGCTGTTTTCACGCCGCCCGTTGTCAAGCCAGCCGTGAAGGTCGAACGACCCACCGACTGGAATGCATGTGAAGGCAACCATACGCCCATCGCGGCCGCGAAGAACGCAAGTGCTTTTATTTTGTTTTTCATCTTACTGCTCCTTTGAAGGTTGCTCGTGTATACACGCGCAACCTTGCTATCGACTTTATTTTTTGTGAATTCTTTACTTCTGTTAAATTTCATACCTTTCCTCCTTGCTTTAGAATGCCGAAGAGATGGACACGCGGTGGCTGCCCGAACTCCCATCGATATTGAGTGGCCATAAAATGGCGTAGTCAAAACGCATCGCCAATTTATTCATGAGACGAAATTGATATCCGATTCCTCCTCCCGCTTGATCGGCATTGGCCCCCACGCGAAGCGCCAATGTTTCAGGCGCGAGCCAAGCCTCCCACGCTCCCGTGATGAGTGTACGACCATCGCGTCGGCTGAATTCAACGGAAGGGTTAATTAACGGCAGCGCCCGATCCTGATAAGCCAACCCCACGCTAATACGCATGGGTACGCGGTCGCTGTCCGCCAAGCCGATATTGGGTTCGGTGAGGTTTTGTCCGGAAAGCCCCATCTTGAGGCCTGGAAGCACCTGCCAATGAGGACGAAAAATAACGCCTGCGTCGACGGTAAGAGCTTGGGAATCCCGGCCGGATTGGAAGACGGGGTCTTGATCAGTTCTCTGATCGGTCGAAAACGCGCGGCGAAGGAGTTTGAGATTGGCTCCATAGGACAAAATAGGAGCGGAGCCCAGAGAATCGAATTGATAAGAGTCGGCAACGGTTAAAGTGAAACTGTCTTCTCGATAAAGGTTGGTGGCGGCCAAACTGGACCAACTGAACGCATAACTTCCATAGGCTTTGTTTTTGATGGTGGGAACATAACTGAAATATCCAAGTCCAAGACGGGATGTGTCTTCCCCAGAGTAAAGGTTCACCCCCGCGAAAAGACGAGCGTACATAAAAGTGATTTCATTTTGGGTAATGAGGCTAATTCCAGCGGGATTGTAGGCGGGAGCATTGGCATCGTCGGAAATGGCGGTATAGGCCCCCGCCAAAGCGGCGGGACGAGCGCCCCAAAGTGATTCCAAAAAAGCCGCTGAGGCGGGAATAGAAAAGACTGTCATTGCGCACAACACAATGACAGTCCACCGTGTTAACAATTTAAAGTTAGGGCTCATGCCGTTTTCCATTCTCCATTCTATTTAAAACCGTCTTAAATTCGCCTTAAGGACCCATTAAGTTTCACAAAAGAAAAAACTCTCAAAATCTGTGATGTTCAGTCGAATTTGATCGAAGGAGGGGTTCGTTTTTACGGGCCAGTCTCTTTAGCATTTCCGGCGGGAATTCGACAAGAAAAAAGGTGAGAAAGATGAAAAACTTTAGGCGGTTTTTTCGACTGGAGCGGGCGCGATGGTGCGGTAAAAACAGATGCTGCCCCGTTCTTTCTTTTTGGCCCACAATAGCGCTTTGTCAGCTGCCTCAATCAAATCACGGCTATTTTTCGCATCGGATGGGTAGAGGGCTGCTCCCATCGTCACTGATATCTTGACAGAATGACCACTCTGCGATTGAACGGGACCCCCTTTAATCGCGTTGAGGAGACGTTCTCCCATCAACCAGGCCTCTTCTTCGGTAATTTCTGGGAGGACCAACACCACCTCATCTCCTCCATACCGAGCCGCCAAATCGATTCGTCGAATATTGCCCCGAATTACTTGCGACAGATATTCGAGCGCTTTATCCCCAGTTAAATGGCCCATACTGTCGTTGAGCCTTTTAAAGTGATCGACGTCCATCATGATCACGGCCACGTTGTAGGAGTATCGATCCGCCCGATCAATCTCTTCCTTGAGCCGCTGTTGGAAGTATCGGTGCACGTAGAGTTTGGTGAGACCGTCTGTGATGGCCTGTTGTTCCACATCTTCAAATAGCCGGGCGTTCAAGACCGCCATCCCAATTTGTCCAGTCAAGGTTCGGAGGGCTTCCATCTGCTCTTCATCAATCAATTGTTGACTGAGCAAATTATCGGCCACCAAACATCCAATAACTTGACTGTTCACGATGAGTGGAACATAAACCACCCGTCCCCCCACCAAATGAACATGGGCCTGTCCTTTGGAGGTTAGAATCATATCAACCAACGAATTTACACCGGGCTTCAATGGATAAAACTCTCCATTGAGATCGATCAACATATCTGGAATTTGCAAACCGAGGATCCCCTCAAGTTTATTTCCTTCAGCACCCAAAAGGAAAAATCGAACCCGGTCGAACCCCAGATGACGGACGATTGAACGCGACACGGACTCCAACATGTCTCTCAAACGCGGCCGCTCAAAAACCGCCGTCGCCACCTCAGAACCCGCCTGAAGAACTTGGGTTCTTTTTTTATGTTTTTCATCACGGGTCAACTGGAAAAAACGAATGGAAAACAAATCCGCGATATCTTCAAGCAAGGGATATTTTCGTTGAATCCCCCGCTTTTCCGAATGAAGCGGAGGGAGTGGGCTCAACACTTTCCCTTGGGGGAGTTTATGAGACCTTTCAATTCGAATCGCCCCCATGAAATCCACGCCCACATGCAGAGGAATAAAGGCCGCCCACGGTTTTTTCTCCGACACGACCACAGGTTTTCGTTCTTCAATGAGAAAGCGAAGTGGACTCGACTCATCGATAATAATTTCCTCTTCTCCCTCCATCAACGCTCCCGCTCGAAGAGCATATTGCATGGACAAACAACGCCGCTGAGGATCCCACCAAAAAAGAGAAGCCTGTTCCAATTTAAGGCGCGAACACAAATAACCAAAACCGGACTCAAAAGCGGCCTCAACATCGAGCTGCGAACTGGTCAAATGGTTTTGAAAACCCCTCAATAAATCCTCATAAAGCAACAGGGCTCGATAAGCGGTCATGCCGCCACCTCTTTGGAGCGTGTCCCATAGCGATGAATGGAAAGTAGAGATTTAATTTCGTTGTTCGCGAGATTTATTTCTTGGTGAATTTTTTTGTGATTGTGGTTATAAGATCCATCTCGAATGGAGGCCAAAAGTCGACTGCCCATTTTGTAGATAATTTGCTCAACCGATCCAAGTTCGACCAGCCGAGGAAATCGACGCGCATATCCAAAAGAACTAAAAAAAACCTCTTTTGCCGAGGGAATTTTATCGAAAAGGTTATCAAAACCCGACAGTCGGGCTGGAAGGGCACCGATGGCGCGCGCGTGCGGAGTCATGCGATCGGGGTGCAACAAAAATTGGATAAAGTCCCAAGAGATTTCTTTGTTTCGACTCAGCGATGAAACTCCCAGGTTGCTGCCCCCTAAAAATGTAACACGGCCCTGAGGCCCTTCCGGAAGTGGAAGCACCCGCGTATATTCGGCCACGTCTGGATTGGCATAAGTCCACTCTTTGTTCAAGTAGGTATCGACAGGCCAACTGCCTGAAAATTGCATGGCGTAATGCCCGGTAAAAAAATTCCCTTGGGGAAGAGTGCTGTTCGGAATGGGCATATATCCTTCATTGATGAGATCAAAATAAAATTCGCATCCTTGAATAAGCGGAGTTTGATTGAGATCTGTTTCCTCAGGATCTTCAGAGCAGAATTCTCCCCCCGCCTGCCACACCCATGGAGCTAAATCATGCATGAGCACCCCGGGATTTTGACCCGGAATGCCCAGTGGAGCAATAAGACGAGTAAAGGGATGAGACTTGTGAAGGTTTCGCTTTATTTCTGCGCAGGCCCGCTGAAAACCTTTCCAATCATTGAGTATTTTGGGGTCAATCCGAAAAAAATCAAAAACGTCTTTACGGTAATAAAGCACCCGAATATCGACAAACCAAGGAATACAAAAGGGACTCGAATCTCCAATAGAATTGGCAATACGTTGTTCGCGATGCCCAAGCGGCTGTTCAGGAACTTGGTCAAGCGCCCCCAAATAACTAAGAGTGGTAACCCAGGTGGTTCCCACTTGGAGGACATCAGGAATATTTTTTGTCTGCCGTCCCTTGATCACCTCCATGACGCGGTTCCACGCCAAAGACCAGGGGTGAACGGTCAATTTTATTTTGACATGGGGATGAGTGGCTTCAAACTCACCAATAAATTTTTCAAGAATACCGCGCGTGGCGAACCCTGCGTTCGGCATCACCCAAAAATTTAATTCAGTTTTTCCATGGTTCACAATCAAAACCCAACTCCCTCTTCACAGCACTTCAATTGAGGCTCCACGAACAGCCCCCGGATTCTATTCAAACGCTTTAATTTAATCAATTTAATTTTTTGGCCTGAAAAATCAAGGTGTTTTTCAATTTATCCCCCGCCATGCCCATCCGCAAACGAAGGCACACTTGCTCTCTCATAAATTACGAGACCTCTTTAAAGAAATACAGATTTACATTTCAAATATAAATCTGTAAAAGAAGGCGTGTTACGAAACCGCGTCATCGAAAAAAAATTGCGCCATTTATTTGCCCAATATCCTGTCATTACCGTCACGGGGCCTCGGCAATCAGGGAAAACCACTCTCTGCAAAAAATTGTTCCCCAAGTTGGCCTACACCTCCTTGGAAAATACCGAAATGAGAACAAGGGCCCAGAAAGACCCCAATGGTTTCCTAAAAGAGTATGCCCATGGCGCCATTCTTGATGAAATTCAAAGGGCGCCGGAATTATTATCCTACATTCAAACGGAAGTGGATAAATCAAATCAGTCTGGGAGATACATCTTGACAGGAAGCGCGCAACTTTCGCTTTTGGCCAATGTAAGCCAATCTTTGGCGGGTCGAACCTCGTTAATCACGCTTCTTCCTTTTTCATTCTCAGAAGCTTATCCAGCGCCCAAAGCAGTCGATCTTGACGAAATGATTTATACGGGGTTTTTTCCCAGAATTTTTGACAAAAAATTAGATCCCACTGAAGCGATGGCATCCTACTGCAGTACCTATATTGACCGCGACATTCGGACACTATTAAATATTAAGGATCTTTCCTTGTTTGAAACTTTTTTACGACTATGCGCAAATAGAACAGGGCAAATTCTTAACTTCTCGAGTTTGGCAGCTGACGCAGGCGTTAATCACGTAACGGCCCATAATTGGATGTCGGTCCTAGAGGCCAGTTATTTGGTATTCCGTGTAAAACCCCATCACAACAACCTCAACAAACGACTCATTAAAGCCCCAAAACTCTACTTCACTGACCCAGGATTGGCGTGTTATCTCATGAACATTGAAAACACCCGTTCAATCGCACACCATCCATTAAAAGGCGCTCTGTTCGAAACTTTTGTTGTTATGGAGCTCATCAAACAACGGTTTAATCAATCGAAGCGCCCCAATCTCTTTCATTGGAGAGATAATACAGGCCATGAAATAGACGTTATTTTGGACTTTGGAAATGACGTTTTCCCAGTTGAAATTAAATCAGGTCAAACCGTGGCACAGGAATTTTTTAAGAATTTGGATATGTATCGGGCACTTAATCCTGCTTGCAAAAAAGGGGCTATTGTTTATGGAGGCTCGCAAACATATGAAACAAACAATACCTATGTGGTGAGCTTTCGTGATATCAACCTTTTCTCAAAACTTGATGACCGCCTTATCTTAGATATATAGCGGATTCGGACTAAGGGCTAGTAAATTTGAACAGTCACTTGTTGCAAGATTTGGCCATCGTCATGGCCGCGGCCGGAGCCATGACACTTCTCTGTCATCGTTTCCATCAGCCCGTGGTGATTGGATACCTGATCGCCGGTTTTATCTTGGGACCTCATTCCGCGTCATTTCCATCCATCAACGACTTGAACAGTATTCACACCATGGCGGAACTGGGATTGGTTTTCCTTTTGTTTTCATTGGGTCTCGAATTTAATCTTCCCAAAATTCACAAAGTGGGTCTCTCGGCGGGCCTGGCCACCCTGCTTGAAGTGGTGGGGATGATGGCCCTGGGGATGGCCCTCGGCAAGGCGTTTGGATGGGGAAAAATGGACAGTCTTTTCCTCGGAGCGATTCTTTGCATCAGCAGCACCACCATTATCGTGAAAGTGTTCATGGACTACAAAATGATGGGAGAAAAATTTACCCAGGTTGTTTTTGGAATATTGATCCTGGAAGATATTGTGGCCATTGCCATTCTTTCAATCCTCTCGACGTTTAGCGTTCAAAGCGGTCCACAAATGATCACCATTGTGGAATCGTTTTTGCGCGTGGGCCTTTTCATCACACTCTTTTTGGTCGTTGGTCTCTTTATCGTCCCCAAACTCATTCATTGGGTGGCCGCTTTTCAAGTGAAGGAGGTTTTGGGAATTGTGACCCTGGGTCTTTGCTTGGGCGGCGCCATGACGGCGCACGCGTTTCAACTCTCCGTGGCTTTGGGCGCTTTTCTATCGGGCGCAGTAATCGCCGCCTCCAAAGAAATCAACCTAATTGAAGAGTGGATCCACCCAATCCGAGACATGTTTTCAGCCTTGTTTTTCGTGTCCGCTGGCATGCTTATCCAGCCGCACTTGTTATGGGAATACAAGGGGCCCATCGCCATTGTTTCAATTGTCACCATCGTTGGAAAAGTCATGAGCGGTGCCGGAGGCGCTTTTCTGGCCGGCTACGATATCAAGACCTCGGCCAAAGTGGGAATGAGCTTGGCTCAAATCGGGGAATTTTCTTTTGTCATTGCAAGTTTGGGGGCCACCTTAAAGATAACCAGCGATTTCCTTTATCCGATGGCTGTTATGGTTTCCTCTCTCACCACACTGGCGACTCCCTATCTCATCCGAAATTCTGATCAACTGGTGGATGTCGGAAGGAATCTTACACCTCCGGCCTTTCAAGCCTTCTTGAAAAATGTCCATCTCAAAATAAAAAATTCTTCACAGACGAATCTTTTTGAGACGGCCATTTTTTCCCGATACCTTTTGAGATTGGGTGTTTATTTAGCGATTCTGGTGGCTTTGTTTGGCCTCTTAAAAGGGTTTACCCTCCTGGGAACGGACATTTACACGCTCTCAAACATGGAGAGGACCGGCCTGATTGTTTTATGGTTGGGAGTCGCGGTTCTGCTATTGCCCCTCTTTGGGGTCATTTCAAAATACGCCAATCACATCGTTTTATTGCTGGTGACCAAAAGCAAAACAATGCTTCACATCATCGACATCCATGCGTTTTATAACGCCCTGGATTTCCTAACAATAAATTTTCTTATTTATACCTTTCTCGCGGCCAGCGCCCCCCTTTTGGAGGGCACGGTGTACACGATTTTGGGACTCATCTTTATCCTCGGAATCCGCCATGTATTTAAAAAAAGATGGGCCCACGGAAAGGAATGGCTGGAAGAAAGATTGGATCAAATCACAGGTTTGGCCACGAGCGAACCCACACGGCAAGCGGTGTTGATGTCAGGGGACCGATCTCTGCTTTTGGTCGACATAACAGATCAGGTTAAATTGGGAGAAGCCTCCCGTGCCTGCGGCCAAACGGTGCGCGAAATTAAATTGCGCGAACAGACCGGGGCCACCTTGGTGGCTATTTATCGGGGAGGAAAACACATGGCCAACCCCGGCCCCGATACACCGCTTTTGGCAGACGATGTTCTGGTTATTCTCGGAGATCCCGACGAACTCGAAAAAGCAAAAACCCTCCTAACCGCTCAATAGCGGTTAATCCGAAAACCAGTCGGTGAGGACCAAGCCGACCATACTGAGGTTGTTGGTCATGATCAAGAGGCCAATAATGATAAGCAACACGCCGCTGGCCACGACAATCATAGGAATGTACCGATTAAATTTCCTGTAGGTGGTTAAAAAACGATTGAGCAGCACGGCTGAAATAAAAAAGGGAAGCCCAAACCCCAAAGAATAAAAGGAAAGCATGGTAACTCCTTTCCAAATTTCCGCTTCCGTGGCGGCCACCATGAGAATAGAGCCCAAGATGGGACCGATACAAGGCGTCCAACCCGCGGCAAAGGCCATTCCAATCAATACCGCTCCCAAATATCCCACCGGCCGGCTTTGAAGGTGAACCCGCTTTTCAATTTGAAGGAATTTAATATTAATGAGTCCGGTGAAATGGATGCCCAAAATCACCACGAGAATTCCGCCCACAATACGAATAATATTCTGGTACTGGTTCAGAGCGCTTCCCACCGCCGTTGCCGTCGCGCCCAATGCCACAAACACGAGCGAAAACCCGCCTATAAAGAGAAGAGAATTGACGATGGTGACGCGAAGAGCTTTGTCCCGGTTGGCTTCATTCGTTAAATCTGCAAACGACATACCGGTAATGAAGCCCACGTAGGAAGGAATCAAAGGCAACACACAAGGGGACAGAAATGAAATAAATCCAGCCGTAAACGCCATCCAGGGGCTCATTTTTTCCTCTCTTCGGCCAACAGGCCATTGATTTCACTGCGCCATTTTAGAGGGTCTTTATCGTTGAATCCGAAATGAACATAACGAATGACCCCATTTTTATCGACAATAAATGAAGAAGGCATCGAACGCGCCACATAGTTCGCCACCACTTTGGAGTCGGGATCGAGCAATATAATCATGGCATCGGGTTTGCTTCCCACCTTCTCCAAGAATTTCTCCACGCGGCTTACGCTTTTGTCCAAGTTGATACCCACCACCTTCGCGCCCTGCCCTTTGTATTCATTCGCCAATTCATTGAGTTCAGGGAATTCCTTTTTACAGGGAGGGCACCAACTGGCCCAAAAATTGACCAACACCACCATTCCGTCAAAGTCACTTAATTTGACTTCTTTACCGTCCATGCTTTTAAGAGCAAACGCGGGGGCTGGATCATTGATAAAGGCGGCTTGAGAAAACCCCCCGAAATTTAATGCCAACGCGCATAGAAATATTTTCTTATTCATAACCCTCCTGACCCTCCTCGGCGAGTCGCCTTCGGCGACCTCCCCACTGTATTATCTGAAAGACACCAATGCTGTACGCCGGATTCCTTCAAAAATGTTTCTGCTTGTTCTCCATTCAACATACCCACAGTGGAGAAAAACCCCGCCTCCGTGCAGGTCGACGCCGCCACCGTAACAGACCTCGGGCCCCCTTGAACCGGCCAACCGTTCCGTGGGTTTAAAATATGACCAAGTTTTTTATTCCCGATTTGGACGAATTTTTTTGAGTCGCCGCTGGTGGCAATGGCGCCTTCCTTCAACTCAACAATTCCACTGGCTTGATCGACTTGATCGGCCTTTTCGATTCCCACCCTCCATGGCTGGCCGTCCTTTCGCGGCCCCCCCGCCGCGATATCACCTCCGAAATTAACCAACACACTTGATTTTGTTTTCTGTTGGATCAATTTCAATACGCGGTCCACCGCATATTCTTTTCCAATTCCGCCCAAGTCAATTTCCATGCCCGGTTGAAGTTGGAGTTGGTTGGGAGTCCACTTGACTTTGTTCCAACCCACCAAGGCGAGCAACTCTTTCACTTGAGATTCATTCGGCAAGGAGCTTTTGCCATCAAATTTCCACGCTTTGCGTAATATCCCTGAGGTAATGTCAAACAGGCCGCCACTTAACTCATAACAACGTGCCGAGAAATTAAGCAAAAGGGCCGTTTCATCATCGACCTCAACCACCCGTCCCTCGCTTTTGTTGATCAAATCAACAATGTTTCCAGACACATAACGGCTGAATTTTTTCTCAATCCGATGAGCTTCCTCCGCCGCCAATGTCACCAATTCTCTGGCCAGGTCAATATCCTCCGTGTCCATGAGAACTTCACAACCACAATGCATGGCTTCAAAGGTTCCTTTTAAGAACCCCTCGGTTTTGAACATTTTGGTATTGGGAGCAAGCCCCAAGATATTCATATTTAGAACCGATATTGGACCTGAGCGATGGTGGCCTTAAGATCGGGATACAAATCCAACCCCTTTTGGATTCCAATCGCTGAAGCCGGATCGCTGTCCCCCACTTGGGTGTAATATTCCAAACGGAATATGAGTTCACGCCCTTTGGGCAAATTGAGTCCCCACTTAAGCCCATAGGTCAGTCCATTAAATTTGGCCAACCGATAATCCGCGCTGGCCTCCGTTGGAAGGGGCGTCCCGCTCAATAAGTTCACATGGAAGAAGTCGGCCTCCGATTGGTTATAAAACCGAAATCGGGGCTCGAGATATTGTTTCTCAGAAAACTTCCAATTGTAATTGAGGTCCACCGTGTGTGAGTTGATACCCCAATCATCGAAGAAATATCGATAAGAGACGCTCACCACATCTCGATTGAGATGATACCGGGTCAACCAATAGAGCGCATGTTTGGTTCGACTGTCCGGACGGCTTTCATAGACATAGTCGACCGTGGACCCCGTGTTCGGATCAACACGGCTCAGGAATTTATAAGGATCATTTAAATAACCGCTCGCGCTGCTGAGAGAATAATTTAACTGCATGAGCGTGCGGCGATTGATGATTTGCGTAACACCCAATATCGCGTCAATAAGGGTTTTGTTATCCCCTGCTCCTTGACGGGGTTGAGATAAACCCGAGGCCACCGTATTGGCAAACGGAACGGGAACGCCTCCCACCGGATCAATTTGATCAACCTCACTGGAAAGACCGAATGTCAATGTGGTGTTTTTTTGATTGAAATCCCTTGAGATAAGCGCACTGGCTCCCATGGAAAGAAAGTCATATTCCTTGGAGAAGTTGGCGCCCAGAGTCAACACGCTGAGGCGACTCAGCGGATGCTTCCAAGACCCATTTAAAGCCACGCGGGTGTCATGAAAAGTATCGTCCAACGGAATTTCTCCCGCCGGAACCGTGTAGCTTCCGCTTCCAGAAGGGCGCGTAAAAGTTTGAGCGGTGTTTGTGGCCGTGGCCCCGTTGGGCGTTGCGCCCGTTAGAACGTCCAATGTTAATTTCACAGTGCCTTCGCGGCCTTCTCGAAATTGTTTTTTGAATTCAATAACAGGTTCGATGGCTTGCACGCGATTGTCCGCTTCCGAGTAATGGAGGACGGCTGTATCAACCGCCCAACTTTTTTCTTGTTCATTGGCATGCGCTGCCGGAAGGGCCCCCAACAAAGCGCATGTGGCCGAAGAGAGTTTCCTTGTGATATCCGTTTTTCGATTGTTAGTTACATCCACAGCCGCCACCTCCAAAGCTCCGTCCTCCGCTCGATGCTTCGAGACTGAAGTAAATATGATCGTCATAACTTGACTGAATAGGGTTGGGGTCCACTTGCATGGCAGGCTCAGACATCATGTCCCGTTCCCAGGGTTGAACTCCCATGGTGGCGCAGCCACTTAATAGACCGCCGCCGGATAAGGCCAGTAAAATCCACATTGTCCTTCTCATATCGACTCCTTTTGAGCGGCCCAAAGAGCCGCCATGTTTCCTTCGCGGTCCCGAAACCATTGATACGATCCGCGGTTTTTTCCCAAATCCACTCTCTCTCCCACCAACTGGCCCCCCAACTCTTTTACCCGCTGCGCACTCGACTCCAAGTTGGGGACCGTAAAATAAAGGACCGAAGAATTTTGACTCTGCGTTTCAGCAGACGCTTTTCGAAGCCCCCCAATCAGTTCCTCGCCAGCTTGGATCACCCAATAATCAGGCAAAGCCGAATCGCTGAGACGCAAAAATTGCCAACCGAAAAGTCCCTCATAAAATGAACGGGTATCAGCCATGTTAGAAGTGAGGAGGTCGAACCAGGTGGATTTAACAGCCATTGGTTTTAAGTTCATGTGACAATTCTAAAAGGCGTAAATTAAAATAACCTTAGAGAATCATTAGAATTTTCTAATCTCCCCACCCATGAAAATCCTGGTTGTTGAAGACGACAAGAAAATCGCCCAATTTCTATTAAAAGGTCTCAAAGAAGAAGGCTATGTCACACATTGGGTTCAAGATGGCGATTCCGCCCTCCAGAACGCCACCCAAGAAGAATGGGACGTGCTCGTTCTTGATCGCATGCTCCCCAAAAGAGACGGGCTGACGCTCTGCCGTGAAATTCGTCAAAAAGGAAACCGTGTTCCCATCCTTATATTAAGCGCGCGGAGCACCATTGAAAACCGGGTGGAAGGCCTGGACGCAGGGGCCGATGATTACCTCCCCAAGCCTTTTTCATTTAATGAACTTTTGGCCCGAATTCGCGCCTTGGCGAGAAGGAAAACTGAAAATTTAACTTCAACTCTCACCGTTGGGGATTTTCAATTGGATATGACTGCGCATACCGCCACTTTTCAAGGGAACAAAATTGACCTCACCAACCGAGAATTCGCGCTCCTTCAACTCTTCATGAAAAGGAAGGGACATATACTTTCAAGAACCCTCATCGCTGAATCGGTGTGGGATTACGATTTTCAAAGCGGAACCAATGTCATAGATGTCTATGTGAATTACCTTCGAAACAAACTCAAAAAAATATCCGGCAGAGACGTCATCGAAACCGTTCGAAACCGCGGTTATCTTTTTAAAGATCCAGCCGAATGAAACTCACCACCCATTCCAAATTAACCCTGTTCTTTTCCGCCCTTTTCGCCGGCCTCCTCGCCATTACTTTTATGATTCTTAGTTTTCGGATCAACAAAAGTCTTTACAGAGATTTTCAATCTGAAATGGTTCACGACGGCCGTATCATGGCGGAGCTATTCAAAGAAGAGCTTAAATTAAATGACCTCGAAGAATTTCAAGAAGAAATAAAAGAGTTCGGGATCAACTTATATGTCCTCGACGCCCATCAAAACATCCTTGTGAAATCAGAAGAATGGGACCGCCTGGGGATCGCCATCGATGACGCGTTGCTTGGTCAAATAAAGGAATCCCCCGTTTTCAAAGAAATTCTCATCAATCAACAGCACGTGATGCTTTTCAGTCGCCTGGTTCACGTTCCAACCAAAGGGACGTACTCTCTTCATATGGTTCGTTCCATGGAAAATTTCAAACGAATCAAGGAAAAAATAATCTTTTGGATGGCGGTTATTTTCCCATTCATGATCGTTGTGAGCGCCTTTTTGGGATCCATTTTTTCTTCTCGAACGTTAAAGGTGGAGCAACAGGCGTTTGACCAATTAAAAAAATTCTCCGCGGACGCCTCTCATGAACTTCGGGCTCCCCTAACGGCTCTCCGTGGAAATTTGGAAGTTGCCCTTCGAAAAGAACGTTCGATTCCTGAATATAGAGAAGTTTTGCAGGAAGCTCTGGAAGAAACAGAAAATTTAAGCCGGCTTACTCAAGACTTGCTTCTATTGGCGCAAACTGACTCGGGGAAAATTTCCTTAAATATCCAAAAAGTCCCTCTTCAGCCATTCTTGGACCGTGTGTATGCACAATCACAGTCCCTCGAGAACCCCCATCAAGTTAAACTCCTATTCCCCCCTCAAGTTATGGGAGAAGCTGTTTTTGACCCTGAACGAATCAACCAATTGCTTATTAACCTCATTGACAACGCGTTCAAATATGGGCGCAAGGGGGGAACAGCCCAACTGCAAATCAAAAACGATGGAGAATTCATGCGAATATCATTGGAAGACAATGGCCAGGGCATTCCCGAAGAGGATCTCGGAAAAATATTTGATCGATTTTACAGAGTGGACAAGGCCCGTTCACGCGAAACAGGCGGAACTGGCTTGGGCCTGTCCATTGTCGATTGGGTCGCGCGCGCCCACGGCGGAAACGTGCAAGTCAAGAGCCAACTGGGAAAAGGCTCGATCTTTACAGTCACCCTCCCAGCCCAAGGCCTTCGTTAAAACCTTCTAAACCAGCGGGAGCGTGAGTTGAAAAATGGATCCCTTCCCGCTTTCGCTCTGAACCGTCAAGGTCCCTTTGTGAGCCTCCGCAATGGACCGCGCAATGGAAAGCCCCAAGCCGGTTCCGCCTGTTTCGCGCGAACGCGCTTTATCAACACGGAAAAAACGATCAAAAACCTTGGTTTGGTCTTCTTTGGAAATTCCGACTCCCGTGTCTTCAACAAAAACCGATAGTTTGTTTGGGTCCAGTTGTGCCTTGAGAATAACCTGTCCGCCGGGCTTGTTGTATTTGATGGCGTTTTCTATCAAGTTAAGCAACAGCTGATGAATTTTCATCTCATCAAATGAGGCATTCCCTGAAGGCATTCCTTGAAAAATAATCTCAACTGATTTTTCTGAATTTAAATGCTGAGCGGCCTCCTCCAAATGTTTGAAAAAGGAGGGCAAATCAACTGGTTTGATGTCCAGCGCCATCTCTCCCGCATCGGCGCGCGCCAGAGAGAGCAATTCCCAAACCAACTCACTTAATCGCTGAGACTCCTCATGAGCATCCTCAATCACACGTTTATATTCCTCAGCGGTTCGATCCTTTCTCAAAGCCACCTCCATGGTTCCCCGCAAACCAGTCAAGGGAATTCTCAGCTCGTGCGAAGCATCAGCGATAAATCGTTTGGTCTGGTTCACAGAGGTCTGAATTCTCTCGAACAAATTATTGAGTGTGTCTGTCAGACGAGACAATTCATCTTCCGGACCGTTATAGACCAATCGTTCTCCCAAGTTGCTGGGTTTGAACGCTTGGGCTCGTTCGCGAATCTTTTCAACGGGCGCCAATGCTTTTTTTGAAAAAAACTGCCCCATCAACAGCGCGACGATGAGGATCACGGGTGTTCCGACATTGATACAGGTAATTAATCGATTTCGAATCTTGTTGATATCGTGTCGGGAATTGGCCACCTGAACAAAATGTAAAGGGCTCCCGGCGGAAACAACCGCGTGAGTCAAGACCAAGTGTGAAACCTCATTGATTTCAGTATCCGACCAAATCGGTTTTTGAAGAGCCTTGTCCAATATGGCTTTGTCGACAGGCCAATCCCAATTTTGCACACCTTCCGTTCGGTAAAGAATTTCTCCTCGATTATCCAACAATTGAATATTGAGTTTAAATTCCTCACTTTCTTCAGGCATTTCAGCCAACTGACTGGCCCAGTTGCCATGATTAAAAACACGGAGAACCTGTGTCATATCATGTTCGGTGTCTTTGATTAGTTCACGTTCCAAGCTGGAGGACATCAAAAAATAGACCACCACGGAAAACGTCGCCAACAAAACAGCGAAGATGAGACCAAAGGCCAAGGTGAGGCGCAGACGAATCGGGAGTTTCATTCAAGGGGCTCTTCAAAAACATAACCGCGGTTGCGAAGAGTTCGAATCCAATCTTTCCCGGTTAACTTTTTGAGTTTTTTTCTCAAGAAATTGACATACACATCAATGATGTTGGTTCCCGCCTGAAAATCATATCCCCATACGGACTCTATGATCATGGTCCGGCTCAACACATGCCCGGGGTGAGACATGAAATACTTGAGCAGTAAAAATTCTCGACTGGTCAGCTCAATCTGAGTTTTCTCATATTCAACTTTGTGGCGAACCAAATCCACCCTAAGCCCTCCCAACTCCATCTGAGTTTTACCTTCGCTCGTTTTTCGGCGGCAGACAGCGCGTATCCGAGCCAGCAATTCACTAAAGGCGAAGGGTTTCACCAGGTAATCATCGGCCCCCACATCAAGGCCTTCTACACGGTTTTCAACTGAATCTTTGGCGGTGAGCATCACGACAGGGAAATTACAACCTCTTTCGCGAAGAAGACGGCAAATGGTCAACCCATCCATTTTGGGGAGCATCAAATCCAAAATCAAAAGTTCGAAGTCATTGGAAAGCGCCAAGTCAAAGCCGGTTTTCCCATCTGCGGCCGTGGTGACAACGTGGCCTTCTTCTTTTAATCCTTGAGAAACGAAATTTCGAATCGATTTATCATCTTCGACGATCAACACTTTCATAAAGGATATAGGACCTCGTCCTTTTCTCAGGCCGATAAGCAAACAGAGGTTCAAGTTTTATTCCCGAGAGATTTGCCATATCATGCATTTTATTCCGATTGACGAGAACCAAGATTTTCTGGGAGGAATGACCGTTAATAAATTGGGCCAGTTCATCTTGAGTCAGCACATTTTTAAAAGTTGAATTCAAATAAAACCCGAACACCCCCCTCTCCATTTCATTGAGGTTGTAACCGACAAAAACGCCTTCAACCATATTGGACTTGATGACGTCGCACAAGGGAACAAAGGTTTTTTCAATGTCCAATCTCTTTACAACCGTGATGCTTGAAACCATCAACAGAAAAACAAAAAGACTGACGACATAGACATGCGCCTTTTGAAAAATTCTGGATTGTATTCCTCCAATGCCGTAGGCCGACAACAAGGCCCCCGCAGGGAAAAGAGGCAGCAAATAAATACTTCGTTTGCTCGAAGAAATCGTGAAGAAGACAAACAGTGCGACAAACCAAGTCAGAACGAATCTCACCCCGCGGTGGGTTAAGATCTCCGAGAAATTCTGAATGAGCCGTTTGATAAAAACAATAAACCACAGCGACCAAGGTAAAAAATCAACGGGGAAGGACAAGAAGTAATAAAACCAAAAATGTTCTGTGTGATCAGCCGATTCGGAAAAAAATCTATGCCAGTGATTGTCAATCAAAAAAATCTCGAGGAACTGTCTCCCTCCCTTTTGCCAGAGCGCCCAAAGCCAGGGTCCCGCTAAAGCAACGAAGAAAACGGCCCCCACCCCCATCCATTTCGCCAATTCTTTGGGCTTCTTTTCCAGGATGCAGTCTCCGATAACCACCAGACCCGGCAAAATTATTCCCAGAAATCCTTTTGAAAAAAACGCAAGAATCGTAAAAACGGAAAAACCGACTTTGGATCCGATAACATAAAAATACAAAGCCCCCGCTACAAGCGCCGCCAAGGAAACGTCCATCATGGCAAAGTGACTCATCTTGAAATATTGGAGTGTGGTGGCCAACATGAGTCCCGCGACAAATCCTATGTTGTCGTTAAACAATCTTCTCCCCAAAAGAAAAGTGAACAAGATCCCCAAGATTCCATAAAGAGCGGATGGAAGTCGCGTGGTTCCAGCAGTGACTTTTCCGCTCAGCCAATAAACAAGTGAACAACTCCAGTAATAAAGCGGGGGTTTTTCAAGGAACACCTCTCCATTCAACGTGGGCACAACAAAAGATTGATTCCGATACATTTCGCTGGCGATTCCAGCGTCGCGTGTTTCATCTGGGTTCCAGAGAGAATGGTCAAAGGTCCAAGTAAGATAGAAAGGGATAACAATGGCCAGCAACCAAAAGAGTTTTGAAGGGTGAGTCCACTTCATCATATTTCCGGCGTGGATGAAACCAAGCCCCCTCTGTTTGGGATTGTTTTTCTTATGAGCTCTCGGCAAGGGATTTTTTCTTTGTGTTGTAAATTTTCTTCGGCCCATTCTTGCAATTGAAGAAAGGACACCCCCTCATTTTTCCACGCCTCCAACAACTTTTCAAAGAAAGGGGCATAGCGCATTCCCTCCACTTCGGTGTGAATCGTGTGAACTTCGGTTCCGACAACTGCGTCTCTATAAAACCCAATGAGTTTCTCCTGTGTTTTGGTGTCGGGATCCGCCAACATTTCATCCAAAGTGGGAAGTGTGGTTGGAATTTGTAGAAAATTAAAAACTTCCCCCTCCGTCATCGGAAAAAACGGAGATCCTCCTCTGGTATCGGAGGCATAGGTCAAATCGAATTTTCCTTGAACCTTTAATGAGGCCGGCGTGGCATGCCATCCGGGAGCGGCCGAAGCCTTGGCGGGTTTTCCAAAAATATTCTTAAAAACGTCGTGGGCTTTTTTATAGTCGCTTGCGATTTCATATTCGGTTAAATGGTCCAAACGATCATGCCATTTGACATGGTCCCATCCATGAACTCCCACTTCATGGCCCGCCTCTTCCACAGAACGAATAACGGCTCCGAGTCTTTCTCCAATCATGGGCGGCGGCAACAAGGTCCCATACAACATGGTCTTGGGGCCATACAGGGACACCGCATTGGAACGCAACATTTTTCTCAAGAACCCTTTTTGGGTGAATATGCGTCGGATGGCCATTCCGGACCGGTCGGGTCCCAACGTAAAGAAAAAAGTCGCCCTTATCCCTTTTGATTTGAAAAGTCGAAGCAGGGTGGGAATCCCTTCACGCGTTCCTTCAAAAGTATCGCAATCAACTTTAAGAGCAACCCGCTTGATCTTTTCCACTTTAAGAGACTCGCGCCAATTGGGCGGGTTCTCGGTTTTTTAAATAAAAATCCAAAGTTTTGGTGAGGGCTTCATCCATCGAGATGCGCGGCTCCCACCCCAGCTTGGACCGAATCAAACGCAATGACGGCTTGCGCGTCATGATGTCTTGATACCCTTTTCCATAATATGAGGAAGATTGGACGGCCACAATTTTCGCCTGTGCGGCAATGTCTTCATACCCCGGATAATGGGAAACCTTTTCAATTAATTTTTCCGCCACCTCTTTAATCGACAGATCATTGGCCGGGTTCCCGATGTTGAAAATTTGGCCATCAGCGCACCCCTGTTCATTGCGAAGAATTTTCATCAAGGCATCAACGCCATCAGAGATATAGGTGAAACAACGCCGTTGTTGGCCGCCATCCACCAACTTAATCGGTTGACCATAAAGAATATTGTGAAGAAACTGCGTCAGAACACGGGAGGACCCTTCTTTGGGAGCGTCCACATTGTCCAGGTGCGGACCGATCCAATTAAAGGGACGAAACAACGTGAATTTGAGCCCTTCCGATTGACCAAACGCATAGATAACCCGGTCCAAAAGCTGTTTTGAACAGGAATATATCCATCGTTGCTTGTGAATGGGACCATAAACCAAGGGGGAAAGCTCTTCATCAAATTCTTTGTCAGGGCACATTCCATAGACTTCTGAGGTTGATGGAAACACCAACCTTTTTTTGTAGTGAACACATTGTTTGATAATTCTTAGGTTCTCTTCAAAATCCAATTGAAATACTTCCAAAGGGCGCTCCACATAGGCAGCCGGCGTAGCGATGGCCACCAGCGGCAACACAACATCAGCCTTTTTGACGTGATATTCGGTCCATTCTTTATTGATCGCAATATCCCCCTCTAAATATCGGAACCGAGGATGCGACAAAAAACCCTGGATTTTATTGGACCCTACGTCCAAGCCAAACACTTCCCAATCCGTGGTGGTTAGAATGCGTTCCGTTAAGGCATTCCCGATAAACCCGTTGACGCCCAGAATTAACACTTTCATTTTCGTTCCTCCCCTTGTGCTGGTGCGACCATATGCTCAAATTCTTTTCCTGACATCTCGCGCTGCCCTTCTTTCTGAATGGAAATAATCTCGAGAGCGCGCTTGTCCCCGCAAACAACAAAAAACCGATTCTGATCAAGAACAATCTCCCCTGGTTGTCTCTCTGGAAAATTTATAGGGGTGAGATGCGTTTTCCAAATCAGGGTCTTCTCTCCTTGAATCGAACCAAAGGCGCCCGGGAAAGGGTGCGTGACCGCGCGAACAAGATTGTGAATGTGTTCCGCCGGCCAATTCCAGTTAATCTCGCCATCTTGCGGTCCCCGCCGGCCAAAATAGCTGGATTGCGCTTCATTTTGCGGATGCCGAGGGGCTCTGCCGTTTTTGAGCGCGTCCAATTGACGCGCCAAAATCATTAAAGCGGCTTTTGTCACTTTCTTTTGAACAACTTGGGCCGTATCATCGATTTCAATCGATACTTCTTCTTGGTCCACCCATTCGCCGGCATCGGGCCTTTCAGTCATCACATGCAGGGTGGCGCCGGTTTTTTTCTCCCCTTTCAAAATGGCCCAATTGATGGGGGCTCGCCCCCGATATTGGGGCAACAGAGAACCATGCATATTAAAAGCGCCCAAAGAGGGGATTTTCAAAAGAGAGAGCGGAATGATCCTCCGGTAATAAAATGAAAACAATAAATCAGGCTTTAACGCTCGAACAAACATCTCTTCGTTTTCCGATTTCAAATTGTCGCTCAACCGAACGGGAACGGAATATTCTTCAGCCAATTTTTGAACGGAAGGAAACCACAGTGTTTCTTGGGGATTGTCGGCATGGGTATACACGCCCACCACATTTTCACCCTGTTCCAATAGGAATTTTAAACAGGCATGGCCCAGATCAGAGTAAGCAAACACAACAATGCGCGAACTCTTCATAAATGGCTCACCTGTAAACTGCTTTCCTTAACCCCGTGGACAGTTCGAACAGAATATCGAGGGCGCCCTCTGACTTCTTGATAGATTCGGCCAACGTATTCCCCCACAACTCCAAGTCCCGCCATGAGAATTCCCATCACCACGAACGCAAGCGCAAAAAGCGTAAAAACCCCTTCGGCTTCGGATTGACGAAGAAACAGGAACCGCCGCAACAACAAATAAAAGCCAAACATGAGTCCCCCAGTGGCCGTCAGAAATCCAAAAAGGGTGAAAATTTGCAAGGGAACGACCGAAAATCCGGTCATCAAATCGAAATTTAATCGAATCAATCGATAAAAAGAGTATTTGGATTCCCCGATCAATCGGGGTTCATGGCGGACAGGGATTTCGATGGGTTTTCGCGCGAACAACATTCCCAACGCGGGAATGAAGGTGGAGTTTTCTTCGCAGATATTGATCTGATCAATGACCGCTCTGGAATAGCCTCGCAACATGCACCCATAATCGGACAATTTCATCTTGGTCATGAGGGACGTCACTCGGTTCACCAACCGGGAAGCAACCAACCTAAAGAAGGAATCTTTGCGATGAATTCGAATCCCTCCCACCACATCGTATCCTTCTTCCAATTTCTTGAGAATTTTCGGGATTTCTTCAGGTGGGTTTTGAAGGTCGGCATCAAGCGTAATCACATACTGGCCTGAGACATAACGGAAAGCCGCCAATAAAGCTGGGTGTTGTCCATAATTTCGGACCAATTCGATAACTTGAATCAATCCTGGATTGTCTTGAGCCGCTTTTTTAAGAATTTCCAGCGAATGATCCCGACTGCCGTCATCCACAAAGATAATTTCATAGGAACGGTTCAGGGCGATCATGACGGGTAATAATCGCGACAAAAGAACGGGCAGATTTTCCCCTTCATTAAAAATAGGGATGGCCACCGACACTTTCTCTCGATTAAAATATGCGGTCATTTTATATGCGCCTCACAGACGTCCACCACGGCTTCCACCACATCTTCTTGATCTTGATCCGTCATGGCGGGAAAAAGCGGCAAAGAAATAATTCGCTCAGAAACAAAATGGGCTTCAGGGAAATCAAGAGGTCGATAGCCATAGGTTCGGGCGTAATAAGAAAACTCATGGACCGCTGTGTAATGAAGGCCGGAACCAATATTGCGTTCCTTGAGTTCCGACATGAATTCATCCCGCGATAAATCAAGAACCTCGATATCGATGAGGGGTGTATATAGGTGCCAGGCATGGCGGTGAGGCATGGGAACGGCATGGGGGACAAGCACCCCTTTCACATTTAAAAAAAACTCGTTGTACTTTTCAGCCCGGGCTCTCCGTTGGACGATAAACGATTCCAATTTTTTTAACTGATGGATGCCCATGGCGGCTTGAATATCCATCATGTTGTACTTAAACCCAGGAACAGAAATATCGTAACGAGCGCTACCGGATTTTTCGAAACGTTTCCAGGCGTTCTTGTCCATGCCATGGAATCTTAAAAGCGATATTTTTTCGGCAAGGTCCGGGTCAAATGTCGCGACCGCTCCCCCTTCGCCCGTGGTGATGTTCTTATTGGGATGGAATGAAAACACGGCTGTATGAGGGAAAGATCCGATTCGACGGCCTTTATACTCCGTGCCAATGGCATGAGCGGCATCTTCAATCAGAATCAATTTTTTTCTCTTGGCCAAATCCATCAATGGATCCAGATCAACTGGTTGACCCGCGAAATGAACCGGAAGAATGGCTTTTGTTCGGGGAGTTATTTTTTTTTCAACTTCTTCAGGACGAATCTGGTACGTCCGTCTATCAATATCAGCAAAAATAGGCGTCGCGCCCGCCAGCACAATGACATTGGCGGTCGCCGCAAAAGTCATGGGAGTGGTGATCACTTCATCTCCCGGGCCAATTCCATGAGCCAACAATGACACATGCAACCCTGCTGTGGCGGAGGACACAGGAATAACGAAAGGAGCGCCAAGATATTGGCTCAAATCATTTGCGAATTTCTCAACTTTGGGACCGGTGGTGATCCAACCAGAATGGATGGAATCTGAAATTTCCTTTATTTCTTCTTCTCCGACTGACGGCCGCGTGAACGGGAGAAATGTGGAACGAATGGTGGGTTTGGATTTGGATCTATTCATGGGATCAGAATAGATCAGTTGGTTTAATGGAGGCTTAAAACCAGATTAAAAAAAATTAAGGGTGCAACGAGCCCTCCCCAGAAACGGGGAGGGCGGAGGGTTTGGGGTTTAACTTTCGAGAAGGCTCCGCAACATCCAAGCGGTCTTTTCGTGGATGTTGAGGCGTTGAGTGAACAGATCAATGGTGGCTTGATCACCCGCTTTCTCAGCGGAGGGCAACCCACGGCTAGCGGTTCTTGAAACAATCTCTTGATCCGCCAAGAGTTGGCGAATCATTTCTTCGGCTTTGGGAACGCCATTGGCTTCTTTGACGCTGGTCAACTTTTGAAACTCCGCGTAGGACCCAGGAGCCGGATGCCCCAAAGCTCGAATTCTTTCCGCAATCAAGTCAACCGCCAAGGCCAATTCCGTGTATTGTTGTTCGAACATCAAATGAAGTGTCTGAAACATGGGCCCTTTCACATTCCAATGAAAATTGTGCGTTTTTAGATACAGAGTGTAAGTATCCGCCAATAAGACCGCTAAATTTTGTGCGATCTCTTTTTTCTGTTCAACCGGGATGTCTTGTACTGTGCTCATATATCCTCCTTGGTTCTGAATTTTTTTAAATCCGCCTTATTTGAACAGGCCTCTCCTTGAATGGTTCCATTTAATTTTTGACTGGGGCCACATGCCCCTTCGTCATTTTACTCATTGAACTCCAAACCTTTGAAAGAGCGTAACTGGTCCATACTATTAAAAACGGTTCAAGAGGAACCCTGTAACGAAGAGAGGTATCCAAGAAAGCGTGGGTTATCGAAAGAGTTAAAAAAAATCCATAAACCGGTAAAAACTCCACGAATCTCTCTCGTAGCAACCAAACCCCACTCAACGCCAACAAAAAAAGGACCGAGTAGTAGATTCCAAGAATAAATCTGGCTTTTAGAGGATAGGGCGCGTAAGGCCAGGGCCGCCAATATCGAAGAAACTTGATGGCGACAGTCACCCCATATTCAATAGGATGCGCCTTGATATAGGCCAAGGCTTCTCCGCGTAAAAACTTATCCCGGTCCACCCATCGATCGTAACCGTACCCCCCTTCCTTGCTTTTTTCCGCGACCTCGCGCATTCGCACAGCGCGATCCTCGGCATAGCGGCCTATGCCCAGATACAAATCTTGTCCCCCCTGAGCGGTCAGCGGAATAAATTTCTTATAGAAATGCCAATTGGCGGCCGTCCTCACCGCGATGGGCAACATCCATCCTCCGACCAAAAATAACAACAAAGTGACGGACTTCCCCTTTTTTTTGGCTTGAAAAAAAAGAGCGATCAGAAGAAAAGGCAAATACAAAACAAAAACGGAACGGGTGAGCGCCAAAAACCCTCCAAAAAGTCCCATGAAGAAGGCCCTTCTTATGTTGGCCTGATCCCAAAAAGAGATGAGCAAGAGGAAAAAAACCATCTGCCAGAACAAATAAAACGATTCACTTTGAAGATGGGGAGTAAAAAAAATAAGCACCGGAGCCACGGCCATGACCAACATCGTGATCCTCGCACTGGACCTTCCCATGATTTTAAACGCGTACCAACCCGTCACCCAAACTGTCAACGTGGACAAGACCAGGTTACAAATCCGGATAACTTCAAAATTCACTCCCCCCGACAACCAAAACAACAAGGCGACAAAACCAGCGAAACCAGGAGCCACGCAATGAATGATCAGTTCATTGGCGTCGGGATACCAACCCAACCAATATTGAGCCAAATAAACGTAAGGGTCAAAGCTGAAAATATTTTCCAATTCACGGGTTTTCCAAACAAGAAGGAACGAGAATCTAAGAAGGGCGGCGATCGCCAACATCATTCCGGAAAAAACAAAAGGAAAAGATTTCCCTTGTTTATCCGATTTCATTGTCGTGATTCTTTTTTCCCATCAATTAAGGATTGTAAAGGAAGAGTGGCAATCAAAAGCATCAGTGGCATGGTGGCTTCCCTGAAACGGACGATCATATAGAAAGGAACATGTGCCGCCATTTTGTAAGCCATAAAAGTGACCAGGGCAATCCACCGTGGATCTCGCCACGGAATTTTGAACAATCCCCAAAGGAAGAATAGAAAAATCGGCACGTAGGACGTCACATATACCACGTTCTCCAAAAGAGAGGTTACTTTCGGAGAGAGCCAGGGCCGCCAATAGGTGAGAAAATTTCGCCAAACACGTTCCAAGGCCAGACCGGGGTTTTCTCGAATGAATTTCTTACCCTCCGCCATCCAAATGTCGGCCCGCCGTACTTCATTTGGCTCATTCATGAGGGCCTGCTCCAACTCGGGAGGAGTGGGCGGACTGACGGACTCATATTGATAATTCGGATTAAAAACATACCAGAGATTGATTCCATAATGGGTGGTAGAAATGACCAAGCGTTGATGAATGCGGTAATTTCGTATCACCCAAGGCGAAATAAACACCACAAATCCCAACACCAAACTTCCCGCCAATGTTAATTTCCTGAACCAAGACTCTGAAACAAAGAAAAAGGAAAAAGCCAAGCACAAAAACCCCATTTGATATTCCGGCCTCATGAGCGTGAGCGCTCCCCACAAAAAGCCCACCACAAAAGCAAGCAACCAACTTTTCTTTTCGATGGAGATAAAATGAATCAAAAACGCGAAGATGAGAATATTGGTGGCAAAAGCATGGGGGTTGAGGCGTGTCATCCAAAACCATTGAGGCGGGTAGAAAATAAGAATGATGGTTGAAAGGAGCGCCACGCCGGAGGAGAACAAGCGTCGCGCCAAAAAAAAGTAGGCCAAAATGGTCGCCGCGCTGAACAAATGAAGGAATATTCTCTCCGGAAACATGAAATTGTCTTTGAACACAAGCATGAAGACCACGTGAATGGCGGCCAACCCGGGCTGAATCCAAGAATAGGTGGGGCCAAAAGCCTGGTCCAAACGAAAGCCGTTTCCTTGTAAAAAGTTTTGCGCGATTTGATAATGCCAACGATCATCATCTTCGGACCGGGTGCCTCCCACAAGGGCCCCCAATAACCGAGTTAAAATCGCCGCAAAAAAAAGAACCCAGAGGGTTCTTTTTGATTTCGACATCTTCTCCAATCTCTCGTAAAAATTTTTGATCATTTCACAACGATCCCTTTTTTTAGCTGTGTTGATATTCTATGTTTGGCATGTTACATGATTGAAAAATCCATTAAAAATAAAATTAGACCTGACCTTTTCGCTGTCGGAGTTTTTTTAATTTCATTTTTCTTTCATGCCTGGAACATCGGTTATGATCTCCCCAATCTTTATCATCAAGACGAACCTCACCACCTTCACATCGCCGCTCATTTCGGAACCGGAGATTTAAACCCCCACGATTTCAAATATCCCACCCTTTGGAGTTATGTCCTTTCCGTGTTGTTGGGTTTTTTGTTTGTGGCGGGAAAATGGTTGGGACTGACTCAAACCCCTCTTGATTTTGCCAGCGCCTTCTTTCACACGCCCACTGTTTTCTATTTAAGCGCGCGCCTGACCTCAAACCTTTTTTTCTCGCTGGGGGCGATGATCCTCTACTGGACCGGCAAAAAATTTCATTCCCGCCTCTGTGGATTGGCGGCCGGATTGTTCCTCGCTCTCAGCCCCTCTATGTTCCAATTTGGGCGCGAAGCCACCATGAACAGCCTCATGGTCTTCTTCATTTGCCTGAGCCTCTATTTTGTTCATGGTCTGATCATTACAGGATCCTTGCGGGACACCCTCATTTCAGGATTCATCATGGGACTGGGCCTGTCTTCTCACTACATCGCAGCTCCCGTGGCACTTCTTCTTCCGGGGGCCTATTTAATTCGGGGACATTTCAAAAACGAAGCGAAACCCCTCCTTTTGGGGCTCATCGCGGTGGGATTCGGATTCATTGCGGGATCCCCCTATCTTTTGCTCGATTTTGCACAGGCTCGATCGGACATTTTTTCTATGGGGCAACTTCACATCGCTCCGATGGGACAATTGCAGGCCAATGAATTGGCCACCCGTCCTGGTTTATCACTTGCGTTGCTCCTGGAAAGTGGAAAGAATTTGATCCGTTTCATTGATCCGTGGGGATTGGGGTTTGCTTTCTTGATTCTGGGGATAATGATGGCGCGAGACCTAAAATCCCGTCTCCAGTTGCTTATGTGGACTTGTCCCGCGCTGGCCCTCCTGACGATCCTCTTCTTTACCTATCATGGGAATTATTATCGATATTCGCTTGGAGTCTATATCCCTCTTATTATTCCCACCGCGGCGGGGTTCACATTTTTAATGGAACGGTTCAAAACACTTCGCTTGGTGAAAATTGCCCTGGCCTTGGCAATTTTTCTTCCGTGGATTTGGAATATATCGCGTTACGCGAATAATCTCAGCCTTCTGGATTCCCGCACAGCCGCTCAAAAATGGATTTTTGAAAATGTTCCCCAAGGCGAAAAGGTTTTTGTGATGGATCCTTATTACTGCCCGCAATTGCCGAAATCCAAAGATCAGGTATTAAAATTATTGAAGATAACCCAAACTCTCAACCATCCCAGACAGCATTATTATGAGGCCTTGGCTCACCATCATCCCAATATTGGATATGAAGTCATCACACTGCGGCGAACACTCAATCAAGTGGAGGATTTACCAAGACGAACCGAAAAGTCATATGAAGCTCAAGAAACAATTGACTTAAACGCAGAGGGGATCTCAGCATTAAACAACAGTGACATCAAAACGGCTGTTGTGGTTCTTTTTGAGAATGATCCTCATCGGCCCGAATGGATCAAGGAAATCCCGAATAAATTTCAGCTTGTCTCAGAATTTCGTCCCGAAGTTCGCAACCTTGCAATGGGCAAACAAGTTTTGGGGGCTTGGATACAAATCTACCAACGATAACCAACCGAACGAATCCTTTTCCCCATTCGGTTAATTAACGGAAAATATCTGAATGGCGCCGCCCCCCCGCTCATAAAATGAATACTGTGGAACCAACGCGGATTTTTCCAAACTGTCCATTAGAAACGTCAGTTCAGAAGGACGATTCAAACGCTCTCTCTTATCTCCATTTTCTACGACAAAATACTTCAACTCATTGTCAGTCAAGAATTTCTGGAAGTCCGATAGGCTCGGCGCCGTTAATATGAAGTCATCAAATTTTTTTGTAACAGAATTGAATCGATCGCAGTCGTTCATATTAAAACCCCGCAACCACAATAAAAATTCATTCCGTCCCGGCGCTGCTCCAAGGAAAACAAACTTACCCTGGCAATCGAGTCCATGAATGAAATCCAATGATTGTTTGTAAGGAAAAATAAACTCTGTAGACAACCTCCGTTTAAATTTATTGGAAAAATATACGTCGTGTGGGATGGTGTAATTTAAAAAAAGAGAATGAGCGATCAACAGACCCATGATGATCAAAAGAGAAACGTGGAATTTGAACGGACGAACCGTCAGAAGCAATATAACCAGAGCCGTAGCGGGGGCGATATATTCCACCTGATAACGACCCATCCCCCACAAATCAGAGAACAGGGAGTGGAAAAGGGCATAACCAATCACCAATATCAGATGAAAAACGTGAAGGGGTGTACTCACAAAAATCAATGAAACAATGGCCCCGACAAATAATAAAAGCACCCAAAATGAGTCACTTGATTTCAAAACAAGAATGGGACCCTCGATGGTTTGTATTGAATGAAAAATATTGCGAAGGGGAGTGACAATTTTCCTGAAATATCCTGGCCTCGAGGGCTCTGATAGAGAAAATGCACTTGAAGGATTCACTTGATTTAGAACAACTGGGTCTGAAGAGGACGATTTTTTTTCTGTTTCCTCATTCATAATTTTAACACTGACGACAGGATGCCCGATCTGAGCCACGGAATAAAAATAAGGAAAAGAAAAAAAGACGGGCAAAATTAGCAACAAAGGACTTTTTACAAGCCTACGCTTGATCCATGCAAACAGAAAGGCGGGCAGCCAAAAGATAATCATGTTCTGTCGAAAAAGAACACCCATTCCAACAATGAAAAAACCATAAATTAAATATTTTTCCTCATTTCTTTCATGAGCATGAAAAAAAGAGAGCATGGCGAGCGTCCCCCCAATAAAAACCCAAAGGGAGGGTTCAACGATAGAAGAGGCGTGAAGAACCGTGGGAATGCACATAATTGCAGCGCTGACCAGTAAAGCCACACCTTTGTGCCCCGGCCGATACATCGAGATAACCTTGTAAAAAGAAAAGCCAACCATTGACGTAAAAAAAATGCCTGTCAATTTAAATGAGAAATCATTCAGTCCGAAAATAGATTGAAAAATAAAAAGGGGCAACAACCGCAACGGCGGATGCGGCTCCACGGGGGGACGTATCCAGGAAAAAATAACTCCAACTATAACAAGGGAAATAAAATACCCCAAAAACCGTAGGGGTTCTGAAATCCGTTTTCCCATCGAATGATAAAGGAAACAACCGAAAAGAAATATCAGCCAAAGCGTGAGCGACAGATAACTGTTGATCAAGGAAATCGGAAGATTTGAAAACAGGCCAAGTTGACTCAATTGTGATCTAAAAAACCAAAATGAACTGGCCCTTTGACCATGGTAGAGTTCATCTCCCCCCAAAGAAAAATTCAAGAATCTGAAATTAATAAGGCCGAAAGAAAGGAAGAGGAAAAGGAAAACGCGCAAGTCAACATTTGAGAGAGTAACGTCAAAATCAATTTTTCTAAAAAACCACGCCAATCCAACGACAAAAACCGAAAATACAAACGAATACAGAAGCGGACTCAATGACAGGGGGGTTCGAACGGGGTGCAAGAGAGTCGCCCAAGCTAAGAAAAAAATTATCAGAGTTGACAGATGGAACCGAATTCTCATTTCGATGATTTCTTTTTATACACGGTCATGGCCGTCATCCACAAATCGTCATCAAAATGGAGAAATATTTCAGGACGATCCCAAACCCAGTTTCCGAACCCAACCTTACGAGGGAATCTTTTCGCCACCTCATAATCACCTGACTCTTCAAAATAATCGAAATAGGCATTGCACGTTTCAGCCGGAATCAAATGAGAACAATTGCTCCTTTCCCACTCCGTATTGATGGCGTAATCTGGTTTTTCGGATTGAAGTTTTTCAAGTGAAAAATTGAACCCCTGAACTTTATAGGGTTTATGCATCCGCTCCGGGTGATGGGCGGATTGATACACAATATCCGGCGTCCACCAATAGATAACTCCAGGGATACCAATGGTTTTATCTCTCGGCACATGGGCCACCACCCAATCGGAAACTTGTTTCTGAGTTGGATACGTTAATCTTAAGTTAACAAGAGCCAATGAATATCGCGCTGTAAAGATAAAAGTAAAACAGAAAAAAGCGAAACCAATCCATTTCCCTTTGGGATGAATCTTTCCCAGATCATTCAAAAAGAGCCCTGCCATCAAGATGATCATT
The DNA here is from genome assembly GCA_022072025.1 of Elusimicrobiota bacterium. NCBI lineage: Bacteria > Pseudomonadati > Elusimicrobiota > Elusimicrobiota bacterium. Next base: position 103,482 of record JAJVIP010000009.1, on the reverse strand, counting down.
GGGATAACGATAAAAACTCGCGCTGAAGTCGCTATATACCCAACACGAACAGTGGCGACATAAAATCCCAAAACCCAGACAAGGATTAAAATAATCTTTTGGTTATTCCGAGACTTAAAAATTAAAAACAAAAGTCCGGCTGAGCAAAGAAGCAACAATGGCCACCCCAAACCCTGGGCAAATGCGACTTTAAAGGGAAAGATGAGTCCCTCCCAAAATTTTGGAATTGGCATTTGATTCGACCTCATATTAAAGGAGGCCCCTTCAACAAATGACTTATTGGCCAAAACAAAAAATGGATTGGTGAGAACAAATCCAAACACAAGGAGGAACAATGACAAAAGAGAACTCTTCGCCTTTTTGGGCGCGCAGAGCGCCCCATACAATACAGGAGCGAATAGAGCCAAGGCAGAGTATTTTGTCCCGATGGCAACGCCAGCAAAAAAAGAACCAACAAATAACCACCGATTCGAAAATTCTTCTTGGAGAGCCATCAACAAAGACAAAATACTGATAGTGGCGAACAAGGCGACCGGGATACTGGCCTGACTAAAGTGAGAGGCAGCGATAAAGGCGGGGCATACAGACAGAAAAAAAACTGTGATGGAAGCCACATGAGAATTAAAGATTTTTTTTAAGAAAAACCCGCAGGCGACCAAAATGGCAAGCCCACATAGAATCTGCAACCCCCTTCCAACCAAATAAAATCTCGCGAACAGATGTGGATTTTTTCGGAAAAATTCCTTATCGCCTGAAGGGATCCACCCGATCTTTTGGGCGATGAGAAGCGCCGTTGCGTTCATAAATAAATAGCAGGTGGGGTGGGTATAAAAAGGATGGGGATTTAATTTTCCCTCACGGGGATTAAGTTGACTCAAAACCTCAATATAGTTGAGTTCATCGCAATTGTAGGAGAAAAAGTGCCCGGAATCCGGAAGGCCATAACGGATTCCTGCCAAAGAGAGACTTAAATAAACAACGGCGGCCACCAGCAAGCTTAATCCGAAATAATTCTTATGAAGTAATTCGTTCGTTGTGTTATTCAGAAAATTTCCTTATTTGAATTAGTTCCCATTCAAGCAATTGCCATTGTACTCATCCCGGTCATTCCGTACAATCAAACGCAGATATTTATCATGCCATCAATTTCCCCCATACCAATATCTTCGAAATCAACCTTAGCGTGCCCCCTGTGCTCTCAAAGCAACTCATTAAAAAAAATTTTCTCTGGAACCCACACGCTCTTTAAATGTCCTCAATGCGAATTGATTTTCAGCGACAGACTCATTGACCCAAAGTTTTTCGATTTCTATCGAAACAATGAAGATCATTTTTATGATCGTCCCTATTTTCAAAACGCCAATGAGGCGCCAAGCTCCGACAATCCGAACTACTTTAATGCCTTATCCAGAACGAAGTCCCTCCTTGATGCCCAAAATCCCACCTTGCTTGACATTGGATGCGGCACTGGACACTTGCTCAATATGGCTAAAAAAATTGGCTTTTACGCGGAGGGACTGGAAGTATCAGAGTCAATCAGCAAATTCCTTTCGAAGGATTTTAAAATCCACATTTATGATGGCAATCACCAACATATCCCATTGATGAATCCTTTTGATGTGGTGTCCGCATGGGACGTACTCGAGCACGTGCCAGACCCAGTTTCATTTTTACGTTCCGTTAAAGGACTCATTCGTCCAGGCGGGAAATTGATTATTCGAACCATTAATGAAGATTGCCTCCTCTCTCAATTCTCCCTCCTGCTATATAAATTGACTGCGGGATTGTTTAAATCTGCGGCGAACCGAATGCATGAGGTTTATCATGTTATTTACTTTAGCAAGAAGACCCTTTTACATTGCCTGGAAAAAAGCGGTTATGCAATAAATGACTATTGGATAGGCGAGTTCCCGGCCGATCGAGCCACGACATCCAAATTTATTCAAACAGGGCTGAAGCTCGTTTATTTTTTCCAACGGTTAACTGGAAAAACTTACGAGCAGTATCTAATTGCCACCCCCAAAGGAGATCATCACTCAACATGAATCAGGAATCAAAAGAAATTTTGTCCGTTATATTGCCGGCCTACAATGAAGAGGACTGCATTCTTTCAACCATTGATGAAGTGGAATCAACATTAACCAAAGCCAAAATTCCTTTTGAAATCTTGATTATCGATGATGGGTCTAAAGACTCAACGGTTAATCTGGCCAAGACAAGGAACGTCCGGATCATTCAACATCGCAGAAATCTTGGGGTCGGCGCCGCGAGAAAGACAGGAATCCTCAATTCAAAAGGGAAGGTGGTCGTCACCACCGATGTGGATGGAACCTATCCCAACGATCAGATCCCGCGCCTCTATAAACATTTTCAAGAAAATAACTGCGATATGGTGGTGGGGGCGAGAATTGGGAAGAATGTGGTATTCGAATGGCCCCATCGTTCAATTCCGAAATACATAATCCGCAAACTCGCCTCCTACCTCTGTGAATTTCATATCCCGGATTTGAACTCAGGACTCCGAATTATCAAGAGGTCCGTGGCCCTCAAATATTTTTATTTACTCCCCAACAGTCACTCCTGGGAAAGCACCATCACATTGGCTTTCCTCTGCAACAACCGGCCCACTGATTTTTTGCCCATCGATTATTTTAAACGCAAAGGAGGGCGCTCAACTTTCGCTCCCATTAAGGACACCTACAATTATATTTCGCTGGTGATTAGAACCATCATGTACTTTTCTCCGCTTCGATTTTTTATTCCTCTCAGTTTTTTCGTTATTTCCAGCGGGTTAATAAAAATGGTTTACGATTGGTTCACGTATAGGCACATTGGAAGCGTGGACGTCATCATTGTTTTGGGGGGCTTGTTTATTATTTTGGCCGGACTTCTGGCCGATTCTATCGTCGTAAACGGCAGGAGAACCATTCGACCCGATGAAAATGAGGATCAGAATTGATTTGGTGGGTGTTGTTTGTTAGAAAGCGCTATGGGTTCCGTTAGATTTTTTTTATCCAACATCGATCCTTTCAGAGGCTTATCTGCCGGTGATTTGGACCATTTGGCATCGATGGCTCAGGAGTTCAAACATCTCAAAGGCGAAACTATTTTTAACGAGGGCGATGAGGCCGGTAGCGTCTGGGTGCTCACTCAAGGCCGACTCGAAATTTTCAAATACACCTCGGACGGAAAACCCCGCGCCATTGAAATCATAAACCCGGGGGAGTTGTTTGGCACCCTCTGCCGCATGGGAGGCAGCGGAAAAACCTATCCTTGCACCGCCATCTCCGCCGTGGATTCCGCCTCATACCGCATTCCAGACAGTGTTTTCCTGGATATTTTCCGTAGAAATCCCTCTGTGGTCTCAGGCGTTTGCACGCTCTGCAGCAACCGACTCAACATGATGCAGGAATTGACCTGTACCACACAAGAACCTGTTGAAAAAAGAATCGTGAGAACCTTGTTTCAGCTTTCCAAAACTCATGGAAACACCCTCCCTTACACAAAAAGACAAATCGGAGAATTGGCCGCCACGACCGTTGAAACCACCATCCGCACTTTGAGTCAATTTCAAAAGAAACATTGGATTGACTCATCCCGAGGACAAATATTTTTAAAAAACAAAGAAAAACTTCAAGCCCTCTTGCAATAGACACTCCCCTAAATATTGACCCACCAATATGATGCGAATCATAAACACTTTTCGCTGAATGAGGCACACTGAGACACATACAACAAGATTTTGAGGAGGAGATATGAAAACCAAAACCGCGATTGAAGACCTACAGGCGCATGAAATCATGACCAAACCTGTCGAGGTCGTCCGTTTCTCCGACTCCATCCATGACGTGGCCCGCCTATTCACAGAAAATCATATTGGAGCCGCCGCCGTCTTGGACACCAAAGGAAAACCCGTGGGGGTCATCACAAAAACCGACATCGTCCGATACGAAGAAGGGAACGATGGAAGCAAAACCGTCAATAAAAAGGATCTCTCAAATATTAACCGAGAAGACAAACCCGCCGGATTTCATGTCATCGATGAAGATGACACCGTCCAGAATTGGATGACCCCGGTCATCTTCAGCGTTAAACCCGAGACCTCTTTAAAGGAAATTTCCCGCCGTATGGTGAAATATGGAATTCATCATATTTTCGTCCAGGGAAAAAACAACGAACCCCTGGCCGGCATTGTCAGCAGTTTCGATGTTCTTCGACAAGTTGCAGCTGAAACAGAGGAGGGCGTTCAACATGGTTGAATTTGACCGGATGGTGGGGAAAGTAGCGGGAGCCATTTACAGCGATATCATTCAACAATTTCCCCAACCACCCTTAATGCTGGTTCCCGCGCTCACGTTTAAAGTTCGAAAGATTCTCGAACCGATAACTGACTTGTCTTTTTTTTCTGATGAACAGAAAGCCAAATTAGCCAAAGATATTCAAATTTCTATTATTCCCATGTTGTTTTCGTATGAAATTGAGCCCTCTATCATCGAATCAATTACACCAACCATTGAAGTCGCTGCCCTGAATGCGTTACGAGAGGCGGCCTAAGGAGAAAATATGAAGAGAAAATTGGGTACCTGGACTCTCGCCCTCCTCTTAAATAGCGGACTTTGTTTCTCAGCACCAGTGGCCACCCCCGAACCATCGACGCAAAAACCTGCCACCCAAGTTGTTCTGGCTCCTGAAAGTAAATTGTGGCTGATTGGAGATTCCACGCTCCACGCCTATTCCGCCACCGCCACCGAACTTGAATTTAACGTTGATGTTCAACCCGCTTCTGAAAATATATATGAAGCCATTAAAACCGGGGGATTAAAAAGTCTTCAGGTGAAAGTAGCTGTGACAGGACTCAAATCGGGAAAAGCTCAAATGGACAAAAACATGTACAAAGCTTTAAAAGCGGTTGACCATCCTCATATTTCTTATCTTTTGAACAGCTACACGGTTTCCCCATCTTCCGTGACTGGCCAATTTAACCTGTCTTCGAAAGGAGATCTCACCATCGCAGGGCAAACAAAACCAGTGGACATTGAGGCGACAGTGATTGAAGGAGAGACCGTCATCATTAAAGGAAACCGCGATCTTCTGATGACCGAGTATGGAGTCAAGCCCCCCACCATCATGGGGGCCATCCGAACGCACAACCGCGTGGTTGTTAACTTCGATTTACGTCTCACTAAAAATTAAAAATAAAAAAAGGGGGTTCTATGGGTAAATTAAGATGGTCTTTCATGCTGTTGGCTGGACTGCTTTTAAGCGGCCCGGTTAAAGCGGCATTGGAGGATTACGACACATCGCTTCCACCGGTAAAAATTCGCGTTCTCACGGTGGGCGCGTGGCAAGACTTACAACAAAAAAACAACAACGGTACATTGCCACAAATCGAGTCTGGATTCCATGCGGCGTTGGCCAATTTGGAATTGTTCACAACAGTCATGCCTGGAATCGACGTCTATGCGGACTTCTATCTCTCCAGCCGGAGACATTTGGGCACTCTGTACGCCCGCGAAGGCTATTTGATGATTTCCAAATTGCCCGACCACATGAATGTATTGAACATCAACGATTGGTTTTTTAAATATTTCAAGGTCAAAGGCGGTCACTTCGAATTGGATTTCGGGCAACAGCATCTCTACCGCTCAGACAATGCCGACATCTATCGCAATCCGCTGATCGGAAATTATGTGGTCGATCCGAACACGGTGGAAGGAGGCGTTGAACTCATCGGAGACTTTAATTGGCTGCACCTGGTGGGTGGCATAAGCAACGGAGTGACGACAGAAAAGTTTACTTCAGGTCGAGCCTATTCCAATCACGGAAAAGTTCTCATTGAGCCTAAAAGTAAAAAATTCTTCTTGGCCGGATCCTATTATCGGGTTCACCATTCAAGCAATGCCACAACCGAACTTTTCTCGGCGCTAAGAAGCGGCAGTCGGTACGCGGGAGTATTTGGCCCCACTTCCGTGGACGGTGACCCTGACGCGGGACAAGTGTTCATGGGCAAAGGGTATGATGTAACGGCCTATCAATTCGACGCGGGTTTCACCCTTTCCCGACTCGCCATGAGCGGCCTTTGGGGTTGGTATGAGGACGCCGACACCAACAGTGGATTGACCGCAGGGACCCCCGCCGAAAGATGGACCTATTGGGGCGCGGAAGCCAAGGTGGATATCACCCAACGCTTTTACGCGGCCACGCGTTTTAGCGCGGCCCGTTCTTCCATTATTCGCGGAGTGGAACAAGATGGACGCGTGGGACGGTTCCAAGTGGGCGGTGGCTATAAAATTGCTGACGGAATGCTCTTCAAGGTTGAATATGTCGATCAACGCTATCAAGACTTCAAAGGAACCAATCCAGCTCATATTAACGCCCAAGACCCTCGGTTTAGAGGCGTGATATCAGAATTCGGCGTTAAATTCGGCGCAACAGCCTTCGGAGACAAATCCGAGTAGGGTGAGATTTTCTGCCCTATTATTGATCTTGACTTGGATCTCCCCCCTTTGTGCAGAGAACCTGAACAAAGGGACGGAGATCCAAGTCACTCTTTCTCAAGGACCCAAGGATTCACATCGGGTGGAAGGACATTTCACTCTTGAATGTTCGTCGCAAACAGCCTGGGAAGTTTTAGGCGATTACGATCATCTCACGAAATTCGTCTCCAGCATCAAATCCAGCAAAAAAGTTCGTCAGGAAAATGGCCATTGGGTTGTCGAACAAATAATGACGGGAAAAACGGGTTTTTTTAGAAAACGAATTTACCTGCTGCTGGAAATCAAAGAAGTTCCGCTGCAAACAATCGCCTTCCACGATGTCTCCAAAAAATCCTTTAAATCGTATGCGGGAAAGTGGAGCCTCTCTTCTGTGGGAAATAATACAAGCGTCACCTATGAACTGGAAGCGGTCCCGGCCTTTTATTCTCCGGATTTTCTCACCATGCGAGTCTTTAAAAAGAACGTAAAAATTCTTCTTGAAGAAGTTCGAGAGGAAATGAGACGCCGCACATCAACTCACTGAACCAAGAAAGAAGGCACCGTTAACGCGAATAATTCAGTTGGTCTAACTTTGCCGTTTATTAACCTCGAATATTTTTTTGGGTCCGTCATTCCCGCTTTCGCGGGAATGACGACCAAGGCAACTGAATATTTCCGGTTAATGAACAGATTTAGGGGCTGGTGAACTGAGGTCCCGCAAAGCGGTTTTTAAATCGCGTTTGATGTGTTCTTTTCCAAACATATCGACTTTGTTCGCTTTTAGGATTGTTTGGTAAGGCTGAGAATGGAGCCCCGATAAAATAAACCGAATTTTTCGGGCCCGACATTGTTGATGGAGTCGCTCAAGCACATGAAGTCCACTCATGTCCATATGGATAACGTCCCCCATATCCAACACCAAGGCATGAGGAGTTTTCGCGACAATTCGGTCCACCTCCATCATTTTGTGAACTGCCGCAAAAAAGAAAGCTCCCCGTATTGAAAAAACCTCCACGCCCGGTGGGGCGGTAAAATCCTGAACCAGATCTTCGCCGCCTTCCGGAGCCATTTCTTTCGTGAAAGCCTTCACTTCAGTTAATTCCGCCATGTTTTTCATGAACAAAAAGGCCGCCAAGACCATGCCTACTTCTACGGCTACCACCAAATCCACAAACACGGTCAGGAAAAAGGTGGCGAGCAGAACAAGTTTGTCGCTCCCGGTTCCGGAAAGAAGAAATCGAAACGATCGCCACTCCGACATGTGATAACTCACGACGATCAGAACCCCAGTCAAGGCAGCCAAAGGAACAAGCGACGCCAAGGGACCCGCCACCAGCAATATAATAAGGAGGACAATCGCATGGGTTATTCCGGCGATGGGTGTCCGGGCCCCATTTTTTACATTGGTGGCTGTTCGAGCAATGGCCCCGGTGGCGGCAAACCCGCCAAAAAAAGGGGTTGTGATATTGGCAATGCCCTGGGCCAACAGTTCTTGATTGGACCTGTGGCGGCTGCCGATCATTCCATCGGCCACAACCGCCGAAAGGAGCGATTCAATGGCCCCCAAGGCTGCGATGGTCAATGCGCTTGGGAACAACAATTTAACTTTTTCCCAAGAAACAGAAGGCCATTCTGGAAATGGCAATCCGTGGGGAACGTCTCCAAAGCGAGAATGAATTGTTTCCACCGGCAGACGGAATACTTCGACAACCAGTGTCGCTAAGACGAGCGCGACAATGGAGGCAGGAAATCTTTGCCATTTCTTAGGCCAGAAAAAAATCAACAGGGTTGTGGATAGGCCGATCAAAAAAGCCGCGCCGTTCAAAGATCCAATGGCGTCACCATAGGCGCGCCATTTTTCAATAAAGTCCAAGGGGACAGAGTCCATTTGTAAACCCAGGAAATCTTTGATCTGGCCACTGAAAATAATGACCGCGATTCCTGATGTGAACCCCGTTATAACGGGAACCGGTATAAACTTAATCAAGGTCCCCAAGCGTCCGAGGCCCATCAAAAACAGGATACAGCCCGCCATCAATGTGGCAATCGCAAGTCCTTCATAACCATGTTGAGCGGCAACACCGCCAACAATAACCACAAAGGCGCCGGTGGGTCCTCCAATTTGAACGCGGCTACCGCCCAAAAGCGAAATCAGGAAACCCGCCACAATAGCCGTATATAAACCTCTCTCTGGGGGTAGACCAGAGGCAATGGCGAAAGCCATGCCCAACGGGAGAGCCACCAAGCCCACCACCACACCAGCGGACAAATCCGAACGGAATTGTTTACTGGAATAATCCCTGAGAGAAAAAAATAACTTCGGAATAAAAATGTCTTCGTACTTATGAAGGTTCTTTTGAACCCAACGATGAAAGGCGTCTCTTCCCATTTATTGTTTCGTCTTCTTCCAATGAACGGCGGCAACTTGCCCTTGGCGAGCGTAATCGGCTGCTTCTCCCAGAATCCGCGCGGCCTCCTGAGGAGCATGAAATCCCATGGAATTTTCTGCAGCAATAAAATCAAGACGCCATTGCGCCTTTCGCTGAAATTCAAACGCCTCTTTCAAATGAATCTCTGTGGCTCCTTCTTTTTTGGCTTGTTGAATCGCATCCAACTGATCCATAAGTGCCTTGGCCGCTCGCTGCAGGAGATTGTGGTTCCGTTCCTGAATCACATCCACTCGAGCCTTGATCTCTTCCTCCGGCCATCGGTGGCAGGTTTGGCAAGCCCGGTTGATATTGAGAAGGGGGCTTCGAACCCAGTGGTCGGAGACTTTGGTGGCGCCGTCACGCATGTAGGGCATATGACAATCCGCGCAGGAAACGCCACTTCGCGCGTGAATGCCTTGACTCCACAATTCAAATTCGGGATGTTGCGCCTTGAGAAGTTTGGCTCCTGTTTCCGCATGGACAAAATCTGAAAAAGGAGTTCCATCCGTATATTGTGTGGTGTTCCAGAATTCTTCAACCTCCTCCACCTTGAGCCCCTTGCCCCAAGGAAACGTCAAAGGCATTTTGGGCCCACAATAGTATTCCACGTGACATTGCGCGCAAGCAAAAGACCTCATCTCCGTTTGGGAGGCCTCGCGATTGGGATCGTAGGGCTTTTTACGATCTCCCTCTCTCCACCGTTGAATGGAGGGAATATGTGGAACCGGTGAATTGGACTGAGCAAGTGATTGGATTCCTTTGATAAAACCGGGGCGTGTCACTCTTAACTCCATGGATTTGGGATCATGACAATCAACGCAAGACACAGGATGAGCGTGCCCCTCATCATGCAGTATCTGGTTTAGCTCCTGGTATGAATATTGATAACTTTTTTCAAATCCTTTCGCGGCATCTCCGTCCCCCAACTTCCGATACAGCGGCATGACGGACGCATGGCAATGCAGACAAGATCCGGATTGGGGTTTGCTGAGCCGTTTGGTGGACTCTTGATCGGACAACATATAGGCATGCCCTCGGCGATCCCGATAATCAATTGAAAACGCATAACCTTGAAACATTCGCTTGAGCCATGGATCTCGTTCCAACTTTTCTTGGGGCATGGCCTCACTTCCCCCATGCCCGCCAAACCGTGTTCGGGTTGAAAGCGCGGTGAGTTTATAGGAGTCATATTCTTTTGGCCAATTGATTCCCCACTTGGCGGGGTCGGTATCATTTTCAGTCACTTCAACCAAACGAACATAGGGGTTTCGTGCTTCCCTTTTTCTTTCAAAAATATTGATCAACAAAGCCGTGATGAGGACGGTTCCTATGATGAGGCCCGCCCCCAATAAAAGTTGAAATTTTAGTTTTCTGAACAACTCAATTATTTTATTCACCCTTTCTCCCCCTCATATAACTTAAATTTTTCAAAACGCCCCACGCCTGTTCTCTCTCCGTGCCCAACCCCCGAGTGGCAATGCACACATGAAACAGGTTGTGTATCACTGGCAAAGGTCAAAGCCGAGCCATGAACCAACGGGGAATGACACCTCATGCAATTTTCTTGCAAAATTTGGCTGTTTCTTGGGCTGATCATAATCGGCTCATGAAAATCTTGAAATGTGAATCCTTTTGAATGCCGGTAGCCATTGTCTGCCTTCGCTATATATTTATTAATAAAGTTATGGGGCAAATGACATTCCACACACGAAGCCACCGAATGGTGACTGGAACGTTTCCAGGAGTTATATTGAGGTTGCATGATGTGACAATTCACGCAAGCTTTGGGATCTGTACTGAAATAGGACAAACCCTCCGCATAATGGAATGTAAAAAGACCCAATCCGCAGAAGAGCGAGGTTATAAAGAGAAAGAAAAAATAAAACTTTTTAAGCCTGTCCATTCAAGTTTAAAAGCCACACATGATTGCATCATCCTATAGTAACAGTAATAAAGTGGTCGTCTCAGCAAGTCTTTGGGTTTGCTAACATTCCACCGTGAATAATATTGAAACCTTTGCCAAACTTCTTCAACTCTCACTCTCGCCCATTGCTTTGATTTCAGGCGCGGGGCTGTTGCTTCTCTCCATAACCAACCGGCTCGGGAGATCCATTGACCGAGCCAGGTCCATGGCCTTGGAATTAAAAAATGACGACCATCAAAATCTTCAAGCCAAAGAGCAATTACGCATTCTCGTTCGGCGCTCAGAATTGCTTCGCAATTCTGTTTTCTTCACGGCCTCCAGCGTATTTCTTTCTACCTTGATTATTCTGGGACTTTTGGTGAGGCTTTTTTTTGGGTGGGCCTGTGAAGGGTTCGTCCTTGCATTTCTCTTCCTCGGGGTGGTTTGCCTCTGTGTGGCCATGGTGTACTTCCTCTTGGACGTGTCCCTCTCCCTCAAAGCCTTAAAAGTTAATTTGGACCCCCACTTATAATAATCTTTGTTTCATTTTCTTGATTTTTTTTCTTCTTCCATGGCCTTGTCTGTTTTTAATTCCCCCATGATCCGGTTTAAAAATTTTTCCTCATTTTTCAGATTATCTTTATACTCCCAGCTTTCCGTATTTGAAATTTCATTTCGAAGATCTGAGAAATAGACATCCAACACCCGAATCAACATATCCCTTTCCCCTGACGTCAATTTCAAATTGATCATATCCCCTCCTATTTTTTTATGACCTCGCCTCGTTCGAGGCTTGGTCTTTAGAACGAACCACTTCAACTGAAGAATGTGCCCTTGCGGCCACGGCCATCGACACACTTCCCAGTAAAAACCGTCTCAACGAACTTAAGCCGCGAGCTCCCATAAAGATGCAATCCGCTTTCCAGGATTCAGCTTCAGCCACCAATAGGTGCTTGGGATCGCCCTCCCGCACCAAGGCCTGCGCCTCCACTCCGACTTTTCGAAGTTCTCCTGAAAATTTTTCCACCATCTGATTAACAGCCATTCGTTGTTGGCCTGACACTGGACGAACGGCTTTCAGATCAGGAGGAACCATATGCGTCATTTGCAAAGTGGGATGTGAATAAAGCGCAGATAAAACGCGGGCCTCGGTTGAAGAGGGCCAAAAACGACCTTGAACGGTCTTCATGGCCGCATCAGATCCCAAGGAACCATCCACACCGATTAAAATCTTAACACCCGGGGATGATTCGGCGGGAGATCTCGAAATCCGAACCGAACAAGGGGCCTGCATAAGAACCAATTGAGATACGCTGCCCAAAAACCGTCCCAGTTGTGAGTGGCCATGGGCCCCCATCACAATAAGATCGGCGTTCCATTTCTCCGCTTTCGTCACCAATGCCTGCGCCGCGGAAACCGAATGGGCTTCAGGACTGACCTTCCATCCTGGGAATTGGGCTTTCAACCGATCACAGGCTTCTTTGGAGATTTTCTCGGCATACTCCAAGGCATTCGAACGAGCGGATTCTATTTCTTCAACCAAAACGGACTGGTTAATGGTGGCCATGTCGATCCAATTGGGAGGGGTGAAGTCAATCGCGGAAAGAACAATAGCCTCGAGATGGGGAGGGAGGCCTGCTCTCTTTAAATCAGCAAATATGGCCTGCGACGCTGAAGACCCGTCATAACCAATAATGATGCGTTTTGATTCAGCCATATAAGCCCCTCCTTTTTTGATTCTCTGAACGCACGATATTAAATCAAAAACTCCTCATATATGAGGGTTATCATACGGATTAAAACCAATGCGGTTTTGTTAAGAAAAATTGTTAGACACAAATCGTCGCCCCGGCACGTTTTTGGCCGGGGCCCAGGTTTTCACCAACGATCAAAACCTGGATCCCGGCCAAAGGATTGCCGGGATGACGAAGTTTCGATATGAAAATTCCTTAACTAAACTGCATTGGGATTAAAGCGTCTTTTCTTGTCTTTGGCGCATCAACAAATAATAAAGAACGGGAACCGCCGTTCGGGAAAGAATGGTCGAAGCCACTTCTCCGGCCATTAAGGAAACCGCCAATCCCTGAAAAATGGGATCGAATAAAATAACGCCCGCCCCCACCACAACCGCCGCCGCCGTCAACAACATGGGACGAAATCGAACGGCGCCGGCGTCAATCACGGCCTCTTTAAGCGGCATCCCTTCCTTTTGTCTCAGTTGGATAAAATCGACAAGAATAATTGAGTTTCGAACAACGATCCCGGCTCCCGCAATAAAACCGATCATGGAGGTGGCTGTAAAAAAGGCTCCCATCAACCAATGCGCCGGAAGGATTCCCACCAACGTCAACGGAATGGGAATCATAATTACAAATGGAACAGTAAAGGATTTAAACCAACCGACAACGAGGATGTAAATAAGGACCAGAACCAAAGCGAAGGCAATACCGAGATCTCGAAACACTTCGTACGTCACTTGCCATTCTCCATCCCACTTGAGGGCATATTCTGATGAGGTATGGGGTTGCTCCGCGAAATATTCTTTCAACTCGACACCCATTGAGCTGGCCATGCCCTGAATTTTTTCCCTGAGTTCCAAGATGGCATAGATGGGACTTTCTTGGCGACCTGCCACATCAGCGATCACATAACTCACGGGCTGAAGATTTTTATGATAGATCGGATCATCTAGAGAAATACGCTCTACGGTCGTGAGATCTCCAATTGGAATGGCCGTGCCATTGCGAGAAAGAAGTGGAATTTTTCGAACCGCCCCCAATCCTCGGCGGTTCTTCTCAGCCAAACGCAACCGAATCTCAACAGGTTCTTTTTCAGTTTCCAAATGAGCGAGGTCCACAGTGTGACCATAAAGGGCAATTCCAACCGTTTGCGCGATTTGATCGGCGGGGATGCCATTTAACGTGGCTCGATTTCGATCCACCTTGAGCCGAGCCAGCGGTTGCGGATCTGGAACGTAGGTGTCCACATCAACAATTCCATCGGTAGCTTCAAGAAGTTTTTTTAGCCGATCCGCTATTTCTCTCCGTTTTTCAATTGCGGGCCCATAAATTTCGAAAACGAGTGTTGATAAAACCGGCGGCCCTGGAGGGACTTCCGCCACCTGGATCCGGGCGTTGTATTTTTTCGCAATTTGCAGGAGAGGACCGCGAACCTCTTTGGCGATATCGTGACTTTGTCTCTCCCGGTCCTGGCGACGTTTTAAATTAACCACCAAATCAGCCTGATGGGGCCTTTCTCTCAAGAAATAATGCCGGACAAGTCCGTTAAAATTATATGGGGCCGCCGCGCCAACGTAGCTGGTCACGTTGAGAACTTCCGGAATATTTTTAAGGACCACCGACATTTCCTGAATCGCCTGTTTGGTTTTATCGATGGCGCTTCCTTCGGGCAAGGTCACCACCACTTCAAATTCATTTTTGTTGTCAAAGGGGAGCATCTTGACTGTCACCAACTTAAAATAAATAAGTGAGATAGAACTGAAAAGCAAAAAAACCATGCCGATGAAATACAACCATCGAATTTTTCCATGGTTAAGAATGCTCCCCATCAATCGTTTGTACTGATGATCCAGCCAAGACTCTTTGTGTTCGTGATTTGTCACCTTCGGGCTCCACCATTCCAATAGGTGGGCAAAGGCCCAAGGCGATACGACAAAAGCGATGACAACGGAAAAAAGCATCGAGATGGAGGCCCCCACCGGAATGGGTCTCATATAGGGCCCCATGAGCCCACTGACGAAGGCCATGGGTAGGATGGCCGCAATCACCGCAAAAGTGGCCAACAACGTTGGATTTCCCACTTCATCAACCGCTTCCACCGCCAAGCGCCACAAGGAGCGACCGTCACGCATCACATAATGCCGGTGTATGTTTTCAACAACCACAATGGCGTCGTCGACGAGAATGCCAATCGAAAAAATCAGCGCGAAGAGAGTAATTCTGTTAAGCGTGTATCCAGAGAGAAAATAAACAGCGAGGGTTAAAGCCAGCGTGACGGGGATGGCAATCAACACCACAAGGGCTTCGCGAATGCCCAGAGCCAAAGCGATCAACAGCGTGACTGAAAATGTCGCGAGCAGCACATGAAACAATAATTCATCTGATTTTTCTTTGGCTGTTTCACCGTAATCCCTGGTTACTTTTAATTGAACTCCCGTCGTCGCCCAGATCGATTTCATTTCATCAATACGCGAAAGGACAGCGTGGGAAACATGCGTGGCATTGGCTCCGCGTCTTTTTGAAACAGCCACGGTTACCGCTGGTCTTCCGTCCAGAGAAACGAAACTTTCGCCTTCATCGGGTCCATCGGTGATGGTGGCCACATCACCCATCATCACAGGGCGACCACTCGAAACACCCACCACCACCTGTTTGAGATCATCCGCTGAACGAATGAAAGCATCCGTATCCACCTGAATGGCAAGCCCTTCTTGATTGTAATGACCCGCGGGCAAACGGCGATTGGTGGCCCGAACAATTCCCAAAAGTTCAAGAACGGTTAATCTGCGCTCTTTCAACTTCTCTGGATCAAAATGAATTAAGAATTGACGTTTCTTTCCGCCAATAATCTGCGTTTCAGACACGTTGTGAATATGACTGATCTCCTGTCGAAGAATTAAGGCCATCCGACGCAATTCAAGAGAATCAATATTTTCCCCAGAGAGGGTGACGGTCAATATCGGGACATCATCGATGGATCGTGGTTTGATCAATGGTTGCCCCACACCAACGGCCAAGGAGTCCACATGGGCGAAAGTTTTGGTGTAGATTCGGGTCATCGCCTCTTCAGGATTGGTTCCAACCTTAAAACGAACGATAAACAAAGCATGCCCAGGCTCGGAAGTCGAATAAATATATTCAACCCCGGGAATTTCCCACAGCCGCCTCTCCCCCACCGTCACAATACGCTCCTCCACTTCTTTGGCACTGGCACCAGGGAACGGAACAAAGATGTCAAACATCGGCACATTGATTTGAGGTTCTTCTTCTCTGGGAAGACGAACGGTGGCAAAAATCCCTATGAGCAGCGACGCCACAATCACCAATATCGTCAGTTTTGACTTGATAAAGTAATCCGCCATCCGGCCTGAAATTCCCAGTGGTTTCTGATCAACCGTCACGGCACTTTCTCCAGATTGGCTTGAACCATTTGTAGTGTTGAAGGGCCCAACTCTCCTATAACCAGTTGCAACCGAGCATACCCTCCATGAATCTGAAATTGGTTGTCGATAAGCGCCTCTTGGGCCCGAACCAAACCTTCTTCGGCTTTTAATACATCCAAAATACTCTGACGGCCTTCACGATAAAGAGGGCGAAACATTTCTAAAGATTTTTTGGACTCTTCAACGGCGTTCTGAACAAATGAAAGACTTGAGAGAGCGGAAAGGTAATTCTGAAGAGCATTGAGAACTTCCAACCGAACCGATTCTTCAATGGATTTTTTTTGACTTGAAGCCAACTGCGCATTTGTCTTGGCTTGAGAGCGTCGAGAAAAATAAGAAGGGTCCCCAATTGGGAAATGGGACCGCACCCCCACCATTCGGTTGGTGGGATTGGATTCAAAATCCTCCGTATTGGTTTCTAGCGAGGCAAAGGCTTCGATCTTTGGATAAAAACCTCGTTTGGATTGATCGTAGGACAAATCCGCCATCGAATTTTGAAGATCGACAATTCTCAGATCTCTCCGATTAGAGAAGGCGGTTTTTATCCAATCATTTTCTTCATTGATTTTATATCGAGACTCACTCAAACCGCCCTTGAATGTTTCAGTCGAAGACAAGGGCTCGCCCATGACAATCGCCAGGCTTTTTTTGGCTGTCTCAAACTCGACCAGGGCCTGCGAATGGCGAGCTTTTAATCCACTTAAAATAGCTTGGGCCGCAAAATAATCAGAACCCAACACGAGTCCTTTGGCATTTAATTTTTTCGCATCAACGAGCTCTCGATTGGCTGATTCCAATCGTTCCACCAGCATCCGACATTTTTCTTGGGTTCTTAAAACGGCCAAATAACCCATCATGGCATCGAACAGAGTTTTCTGTTCAATCATTCCATACTGCTCCCGGGATTGTTCTATATAAAGTTTCCGAATCTTTTCCCCCGTGGATATTTCAAACCCCATAAAAATCGGCAAGCCCAAATCCAATGCGTTTTTAATATTGGTCAAATAATCCGGATTGTTCAGCGAATCAATGGCGAAATTCTCGGGTCCAAACGACTCTTGTTCAAGCAAAGATCCAAATACATAGACGGGATTATCCCCTCGGATGAGTGCGCTTCGGATGGCCAATTTTGGGAGCCGCAACGAGCGCACCTCTCCCCAATCGCTCTTGGCTTTTTCAACCTGAAGTTGGGCCATATTAAGAGTGGGGTTCCTGGCCAAAACACGGTCTACCACCGACTCCAATCGCATCTCTGAAAATCCTTGCGCGCCATAAACAAAAGAAAATATCAGAGACAAAAGAAGGCTGTTTCTCATGAACTCCCCTTTTTGATTTTAGGCGAGAACGATATCAAACCAGAAACATTTGTTGTATGAGGGGCGTCATAAAGGAAGCTTTACCGAAATTTTCCGGTTAATTTGACGATGATTTTGACGAGAGGGAGGCAAGTCCTTCTACGTGAAGTGTTTGAGTTGGGAACGCGAATTGAATGTTTCTTTTCTCAAATTCTTTTTTAATCGCCAGGTTAATCTCCTGCTGAATATCCATATATCGGTTGTAATCGGCACTTTCCACGTAATAAACGATTTCGAGGAGGAGATTAAAGTCACCGAACGAAGAGAAATGCGCCCGATCAAAGGTCGTCCCCCCCGCCTCTTGAATAATTCGTTTTATAAGTGAAGGGATTTCTTCAAGCATCTGAACGGATGTGGTATAGGTCACGCCCAACTTAAAAACGATTCGACGCCGGTCCATGCGTTGAAAATTTCGCACCCTTGAATCAGTGATGTCTTTATTTGAAAACACCAACAATTCACCCCCCAAGCTTCGGATACGCGTGGTCTTAACACCAATTTTTTCAACCGTGCCCATGAATTCACCCACGATAATAAAATCGCCAATGACAAATGGTTGATCAAACATAATCGCGAAATAAGCGAACAAATCGTTAAGAACAACAGATGCGGCCAAAGCGACGGCCACCCCTCCTATTCCCAGGCCTGTGATAATCGCTGAAATTTGAAACCCCAAATTATCGAGAAGGAAGATGACGCCGAGAACCCAAATCAACACCGTAAAGGCCGGCATTAAAGCACGAAGTCGATTACCAAGATCCGGCTGATCAGGAAACTTTTTGGCATAAACATTAAGCAGGGAGAAGCGCAACAGATGGGTCAGGAATAAAATCCCAATAACACTCACGACCAACACCGACAGAATCGACAAAGCTCTGGCCATCCCCGCGCTCAATGAGAGGTTTTTGAGAGCCAATGAAAAAATTCCGAAATAAATAAGGGGAAAGGCAAATTTTTGAATGGAAGAAAACAGGAAGTCATCATATTGGGTTTTTGTCTGTTCGGTCCACTTTTTAACTCGTCGAAGAATAAAGAACCGGAGAACACCCGTCGCAACAACGCCCAAAATGAAAATAAGCAAAGATTCCCCATAATCCACAAATGTATTTCCCCAAGTGGTCTTATTCAGCAGGTCTGTGATCATTCTCCAATCTCCTCTTCTCAATAAATTTCTTTCCAAAGCCCGTATCAGGGAATGGGTTGGTTGAATCGCCTATTCATACCTTAATGCTTCAATTGGCGAAAGGAGGGACGCCTGGCGCGCGGGCAAATATCCAAACAATATGCCAACCAATGATGAAAATATGAATGCGACCAAAACAGATTGAAGTGTGATGACCATGGTCCAATCAGCCACCGTCGCCAAGATATAGGAGGCCCCCGATCCGAAGAGGATACCGCCCAGCCCGCCCACCGTTGATAAAAGGGTGGCCTCGATTAAAAATTGCGCCAAGATTGCCCGGCGGCGCGCGCCAATCGCTTTTCGTAAACCAATTTCACGGGTTCGTTCATTGACGGAAACGAGCATGATGTTCATGATGCCGATCCCTCCGACCAAAAGGGAAATGGTGGCGACGATGCCCAACAAAAGGCCAAATGTTTGCGTGGTTCCCGCCACCGCCGCCTGAATATCAGCCATGTTTCGAATGTCAAAATCGTTTTCTTTGTGAGCCGGCAATCGGTGCCGGCGCCGCATCACATTTTCAATCGCTTTGGTGACCTCCGGAATCACGGCCGCCTCAGCGCATTCAATTGAAATTGAATTCAAATATTTTCTGCCCAACAATCGGTTCATGGCCGTTTTAAGCGGCACCAGGATGGTGTCATCCTGATCGCGAAACCCGGTCGCCCCTTTTAAGGGGAGAACTCCAATCACGCGAAATCCGATTCGATTAATTTTTATCACTTGGCCCACTGGATTTTCGTTTCCAAAGATATTTTTGACCACCGTCTGTCCCAAAAGCGCCACCCGGTCCATGCGATCATTTTCTTGTTGGGTGTAAAATCGTCCGTAATAAGGCGTTGCGTTTCGCATGGATTCGTAGACAGGCAGGGCTCCGGTGACTTGGGTGTTTGTATTTTTATCGCCATAGACAACTTGAACATTTCCTGAAATATTACCGTCCACGTTGCGTATTCCTGGATGGGCCTTGGCCAATGCCTCGATATCAATCACGGTTAAACGGCTGGCGGCGTCTCGGTCCCCACCCGACACGCCGCGAGAACTGGGAGAACCCGGACGCAACATCAAAAGGTTCGACCCCAAACTCGTCAATTGCCGTTCCACGGCTTTTTGGGCCCCCCGTCCCAAAGCCAACATGGTGATGACCGCAGCCACACCGATGAGAATCCCCAATACCGACAACAAACTGCGCACCTTATGAACCATCATCGCTTTAAGCGCCGAACGCAGGTACTCCCTCCATTCCGACAATGGACTTCTTTTCGCCGCACCCTTGATATTTTTTTGGTCTTTAAGAACGGGTGGAGCATGGGGCCGCAATCGTTTATCTTCTACGATCAAACCATCCCTGATTTTTATGATCCGAGAAGTTTGAGATGCGATATCGGGCTCATGTGTGACCACCACAAGCGTCATGCCTTCCTCGTTTAATTTTTTTAATTGTTTCATGATTTCTTCTGCTTGATCGGAGGCCAAATTCCCGGTGGGTTCATCGGCGAAAATGATTTGGGGCTGATTGGCCAAGGAGCGGGCAATGGCCACTCGCTGCTGTTGTCCGCCTGATAGTTGATTCGGTCGATGGTGAACCCGGTCCCCTAAACCGACCAATCCCAACAGCTCCCGAGCGCGACTTTCACTCTCGGAACGGCCGGAATAGACGAGCGGCAAAGCCACGTTATCGAGCGCCGTGGTTCGCGACAACAAATTAAACATCTGGAATATAAAACCGATGCTTTCGGAGCGGAGAAGGGCCCCTTCATCGTCGGTGAGTTTGGATACATCCCGACCCATGAGCGAATAGGTTCCACTGGTGGGTCGATCGAGCAATCCCAGAATTTGCATCAGCGTCGATTTTCCCGAACCTGACGGTCCCATGATCGCCACAAAATCTCCTTGCTCGATGGTGAGCGAAATTCCTTTTAAGACCTGGAGGGTTGTATTTCCAAGGGAATAGGAACGGGTGATATTCTTTAACTCTATGAGACCCATTGCGCAGCTCCGCCGCAACCCAACAAGGGATCAAACATGACCGTCGTCCCGGCCCATTTTTTAAAGGATGTGTGCGCCGAGAAGAGTATAACCCGGGACCCAGCCTCTCCCGAGAGGGAGGTGATTCCATCACCCCTTCTGCCGGAACGACTGGGCCCCGGCTTATACACTTGCCAACAGTCACTGCCCTTAAAAGCGAGGCCGGGGCGACGACGTGCGTCAGACATTTCTTCGTATAAAAACAGGGTCCCACGAATCCATTTCATCATGGATCAGGACCTGCGACGACGCGACATCATCAATGGATTTGAACCGCCTTCTTTCTGCGGGGCATATCGACCAGAACCGATCAAAACGACATCGCCTGCAGACAATCCAGAAATAATTTCCGCGCTTTCATCTGTTTTTAGTCCGACTTGAACGGGTTTGAGATCGGGTTTCCCTTTCGACCCTGGGACCAAAACCAGGGTCTGCCCCTGTGACTCCTGCAACGCGGCCAATGGAACCACCAAAACATTGTCTTTGGATTCCAACAACAGCTGAACATTGGCCGTCATTTGGGAACGAAAGAAGGGAGGGATGGATTCAGGTTGAATCTTGACTCCGTAGGTAATGACGTTCGATACATTCTTCCCCTCATAAAGGATATGGGTGACATGTCCCCGAACGGGCCGATCGGGGAAGGCGTCCAAATTTATTCTGGCCGGCATCCCGATCTTGATGCGTCCAATGTCCACCTCATCGACGTAGGTCAAAACGATCAATTTATCGGACATTGCGAATAAAATGGTTCCTGCATCCACGGTCTGCCCCACGACGGCGTTGCGTAAAATAATAACGCCCGATAAGGGCGCAACGAGCGGAGTTGGTTTATAGGAGTCTTCCCACTTTTTAACTTCCTCCATCCCTTTGGCCCTCGCCGCATCTAAAATGGCCGCGCGGTCATTTGAACTCATCCAAGCCAATATTTGACCCGCTTTAACTTGGCTGCCTTCGTCCACCAATATTTGTTCGATCCGACCCGCCAGCGGAGGTTTTATTTCCACTCGATTTAAGGGCGCCACCTCCCCTGTGGCATCCACGGTTTTTTCAAGTGGCCCCTCCAACACTTTCACCGTTTGCATCCCGCCGTTTTTCTTCTCTCGCTTGTTGTTTTTATATCTCCAAACTCCTCCCGCGGCGAGTAACAGGGTTAAGATCAAACTCCCTATGAAAAATTTATTTCTCACAATCCCTCCAATGATCGGCCTTTCGCGAAATCCCAAGCAGCTTCGGCCAAGGCCGCCTCACGCCGAGACCGCACATATCCCCGTTCATAATTAACCAGATCGGTCCCGGCCCTTTCCCAATCCTCATAATTCATCAACCCAATTGAATAGCGAATATTTGATTCGGTGTTTCGTTGTTTGGATGCTTCTAAAAAATCTTCTTGAACAGTCACCTCATCAATCCGGTCCAACAGAGTGGTAAGAGCCTGGTTCAAATTGGTCTGCACCTCCAATCTTGTCGCCATCAATTCAATTTCCGCTTTTTCAGTGTTCGCCTTGGCCGTTTGAATCCTGTTTTGGGTGGCAGTGGGTCCTCCAGAAAATATCGGCAGATTTACATCACCCGACACCCTCCATTGCGCATAGCTCGGGAAATAATTTTCCCCCGTGAAGGATCTGGAATATCGCGCGGAGAGGGTTGGCCAAAACAAACTTCGTTCCGAGGCCAAACTCTTTTGAGCTTCCCGATAGACGGCTTTACTGACCCTCAGGGTGGGATGTTGATCAATAACCAAATCCAGATCTTCAATCAGAGAAGGAGAATGAACGGGGATCGGCTCAACCACCACCTCTATTTTTTCCTCCCGCCCCAACTGTCTCCCCAATTCTTGCTGTGCTTGTTTAAGGGCGCGCTCCGTTTTAAAAGTGGAGACCAGAGCTTCTTTGAGCTCCGCTTGGGCTTTCAACATATTTCCCTTGGATTCGCGGCCCGAATCATATTTTAAGGACACCAATTCGGCATTTTTCTTTCGTAATTCATAAATTCTTTTGGCGACATCCACCTCTTCTTGCGCGAAGGCCAAATCGACATAAACCTCACGTAAATCCCGACGAATCTCCGCGGAAACAAGTTGTAGCGCTGCCACGGAAGAGTCTCGCCTCGCGGCCGAAACAGCCATATCCGCATAGGCCCCTTTATCAAAAACATTGAGGCTCGCCTCTCCGGCGGCATTCCATTGACCCGAGGGATCGCCCTTCGACTCTGAATAGCCACTGGAAAGATCAAGTTGAGGCAGAACACTGTTTCTTGAGGTTCGGACCGCCGCTTCGTTTGCTTCCACCGATTTCCGTTGGGCCAACAGAGAAGGATTCTGTTGTAAAGCGAGTTCAACGATTTCAGGCCAGGTGAGGGGAACTGCCCAAAGAGGACCAGACGAGAAACAGAGAGCGGCGATTATTTTTCCTTTCCACGCCATTGACTTTTCCGTTCTCTCCGTTGCTTACGCCGTTCTTCCATTTTTTGCTCAAGTTTGTCGTATTTTTCAATCTGTGC
Organism: Elusimicrobiota bacterium; assembly: GCA_022072025.1. Lineage (NCBI taxonomy): Bacteria > Pseudomonadati > Elusimicrobiota > Elusimicrobiota bacterium. Next base: position 80,424 of record JAJVIP010000009.1, on the reverse strand, counting down.
TGGCTGAAGAGTTTGGCGAATTTCTTCCCGGGCTTTTGAGTAAATCTCGTCATATTTGGGGCGCATGTCCGCCCGCAAGTCATCTATTTTTTTTCGTTTGGCTTCAAATATTTCTTTGATCTTTATCCTTTGATCTTCTGACAAATCCAGTTTCTTGCTGAAACGTTCCAACTTGTGTTGATAGGGGTTGCGTTGATGCCACCCAGATTGTTTCCACTGGATGACTCCCACCGTCACACCAACACCAAGGATAAAAGCCAAAAGAACCTGATACCATTTGATCATAACGCCTCCGTGATCTCTTCCAATAACTCGTCTTGCTCAAGCGCTTCTGTTGAATCGTCAAACACGTCCCACTTTTCATCTGATGACGGGGTCAACAACAAGTCGCGCGTGGACAAACGCATTTCATCTGTAATCCCGCCCATCGTGAGAATCAAGATAACCGCCACTCCCAAGGCCCCCACCGGCCACCACGACCGGTTCACCGGCCGGGAACGCGAGTCAATTTGCGCCATAACCCGAGTGACGAAATGATCGGTGTTAGAGGAGGGCGGGGCAGAAAAGATTGTCTCCGCGATTTTTCCCCACGTCGCGAGCCGATGCCGGCATTCCAAGCAAGTTGATAAATGGGTCTCAATCTCAAGCTGTTCTTGGTCGGACAGCTCCCCATCCTGGTAGTCATAGAGTTTCTCTTTGATGGATTCGTGATTCATAGGGTCTCCACTTATTTAGACGTTTGAGTGGCTTGAAAAGTGTCAAACTTTTTCAACAGGTCTTGACGGGCCCGTTTGAGAAGAGATTTAACCCCGTCCAAAGACAGGTCCATTACCTCAGCAATTTCTTGATAATTGAGGCCTTTATATTCACGCAGGGTTAATATCAATCGGTGGTCAACGGTCAATTGAGACAGGAGGTGCTGGGCCAAGTCCTGAATAGGGGCTTGATCTCGCTCTGAAATGTGGTCGATCGCGACCTCAAGCGGTTCAGTTTTTCGATGACGACGGGCACGCAACAAATCGAGACAATGGTTGGAGGCCAAACGGAACAGCCAGGTTGAGAAGCGGGTTTGTTCTCGGAAACTATCCAGTCGTTCGTAAGCCTTGACAAATATATCCTGCGCGGCATCGTCGGCCTGGTCTTGGGCGCCCAACATCCCAAAACACAATCTGAAAACCTTGGCGTGATATTGCCGAACCACCTCGGCAAAGTTTTCTTTGTTCATTTTGTAATAACCACCCAATTTATATCTCCAAAAAAACCAACCCAACTTATTGAAGGACTCTATTAAACATCCGAATCTTAGCCCTTGTTCCTTCCTACGAATAATCCATCTGCTATGATTCCCATCATAATCTTGCTCTCATAAAAATGGGAAACTATCAATAAGGTACAAAGATGAAAAAATTGATTGCGGTTTTGGCTTTAATTTTGGGCGCGTGCGCCCCAAGCCCCTTAAAAACCATCGTTATCTTTGGGGACACTTTGTCTTTTGTTCCCGATCCCCACGACCAAGATGTTCTCATCCATCGGAATTCCCGGTTCGTAACCACCAACTATTCAAAATTCATAATCGATCCGGTGACCTTGTTCAGCGATCAATACGCAGGAAACAGAGGAATCAAACCAGAGGAATTGGCCATGCTCGCCAATGAATTTCGAAACGAATTGATCAATACATTAAAAGATGGTTATGAAATTGTCGATTCATCAGGGGCGGAAGTTTTGCGAATTCGAACAGCCATTCGGGACATCCATCCCGCTCATTGGGAACTCGATGAAGATGAATTCGTGCTTCTCAAGTTTGACACAACGTTGGAAAGCGCCGTGATGGAAATTGATTGCCTGGACTCGAGAACGGGTGAACGGGTGGTGGCGCTTGTCCACCCACTCAAAGGGCGCCCCTACATGGAACAAGAAAATCTAAGCCGATTGAGGAATATTCAGGACGCTTTTCGTATTTGGGCCAAATCGTTACGAAAACGATTTGATGAAGAGAAAATGAAGTCCAACTCACGGCCGTGACATTCTTCTTAATTAACTCTGTATTTTTTTGCTTTCCCCCATCGAATATAAAAGGAGCGCAAATGGAATTCCCATCGGGTACCCCTCCTAACCCCCCCGTTGTACAGCACGGAGAGGAATTCGATGAGAAAATTTGTTCGCGGAAGAACAAGCATCGGGAGTAATCGATCAATTAAATTAACCACAGGCATTGTTGTCTTCTCCGCCGGAAGGGCCATTTCGAGAGGAAAAATGATAGAGAACGATCCCAAATAACAACGCCGCCAAAAAAAGGACCGCCTGAAGCGCGCCCATACCGAGAGCCACCAACGCGGGGCCCGGGCAAAAACCTCCAAGCCCCCACCCCACTCCAAACGCAGCAGAACCAACCAGAAGAGGCGCGTCCACCTGATCGCGAGCGGGCACATCGAAGGACGGGGCAAACAATGGAGAACGTCGTTTGAGAACAATTCGGTAAAGCAGCGCGTAAACCCCGACGGCTCCCGCCATGACGAATATCAGGGCCGGTTTCCAATTTCCGAAGAAATCTAAAAATCCAACAATGTTGGCGGGTTGCGTCATGCCGGCGAGGACAAGTCCCAAAGAGAACATCAAACCTGATCCGAAAGCGGCAAGAGATCTCATACCGTGCCTCCCAAAACATGATGAACCACGTAAACGGAAACGGCACCGGCGGCTATAAAAGTTATCGTCGCGACCAAAGAACGGAATGAAAAGCGTCCTATGCCACAAACTCCATGACCACTTGTGCAGCCCGATCCGACTTGAGTCCCAAAACCCACGAGCAGACCCGCCGCGATAATCGCCCCAATGGACCGACCACTCAATGGCGAAAAGGCAGCCCCTCCCACCCAACGAACCAACATTCCTCCGGCGACCAGTCCCCCAAGGAAGGCAAGGCGCCAACCATTGAGTTGAATTCGAGTCCGAAGTAAACCGCCAATCATGCCGCTGATCCCGGCGATTTTTCCATCCGCAAGGAGGAGGATGATGGCGGAAAGCCCAATGAGCATTCCACCAAGCAAGGCCTTTACATATTCATATGGCATAGCAAAAGCACTCTAATAAATTTTCCGCAAGGAGGTGGAGTCAAGAGCCGCCCCTCGGGCTGCCACTCGCCGGGGCGGCAAGGTCTTGTGCAGTCATTTAGGACCGATTCCGCTGAATCATTCCGGTTATGTTTTCGGCAAAACGTTTTTAAAGGTGGCTCCATAGATATCCCAAATCGTTAAAAAGAGAAGCGCCAGGACCGGTCCAAGAATAAATCCCGAAAGACCCAACATGGTCAACCCCCCCAGCGTGCTCACCAAAATGAGAAGTTCGGGCACCTTGGTATCCTTCCCGACCAGAAGAGGCCTCAGAAAATTATCTGCGGTTCCAACCACCAGCACACCCCATATAAATAGGAATAAGCCTGCCGTTGTATTTCCATTCAGGAGGAGAAACAGGCAGCCGGGAACCCACACAAGCGCAGACCCAATATTCGGAATCATGGAAAGAACGGCCATCACCGTTCCCCAAAAAAGGGCGCTCGGAATACCCACCATCCAAAAGGCCAATCCTCCCAGGGTGCCTTGAATAGTTCCAATGATCACCAGGCTCTTGAGGGTGGCTCGTGCCATCGAGCGGAATCCATTCAACAGCCGTTGTTCATCGCGGTTCTGGAGCGGCATATAAAACAGAATCTTGTCCAATATGGTCGGCCCATCAATAAAGAAGAAAAACATCGCGTAAAACATAACCGCGATATTGATGAAAAAGACGATGGTTCCCGTGGTGAATGAGGAGACCCGTTGAATAATAAAATGCCCCAAACTACTGACCGCCTCACCAACTTTGCTGATAATCTGCTCGCTGTGGGAAGCCAAATATTCTGATCCAGGTAGCCGTTGCAAGTTCCGGTTAAATTCTTCTTTGTTGCTCAACTTCTCTTGTATCCAGGGCCTCACGTTTTCAGTCACATGAAAGGCTTCATTCGCGACAATTCCCATAAAACCGAAAAGCGGAATAACAATTAACAAAAAGAGAAACAACAGCGTCAGCCCGGAGCAGATTTTTTCTTTGCCAGGTATGGCGGAGAGGATTCGCAGATACAAAGGGCGCGCCAAGCTAGAGAAAAGAGCGGCAAGCAGCAACGAAATCAACAAAAACCTGATCATCCACAAGAAAACAATGCTGATGATCGTCACAAGGATTAACAGAAAACTACGCTGAAATGCTTCCGGTTTCATGTCTTGAATCAATCCTCCACGGGGCCGCAGGCTATTGAAAGGACAATACAACATTGAAATAAAAAGTTTTCAATTACTATGAGGAAGGTCATATAATGGTTCCTTTCCAGCGCATAAAATGGTCATAGGTAGGATGCCACACTTAAGTGGAGGTCCAAAGATATATGTCAAAGATGAATAACCGACATAGAACACATGACAGATGGATTTATGCCTCTCTCGGTTTCGTTTTGGGCCTGGGGGCTCCCGTTGGATGGCTTTTTTCAAGAGCGCTTTTTGATCAACCGGAATGGCTCCGACATGAATTCAACCAATTTGGAGCCACCTATCTTTATATGACCTTGGGCACCATCGCAGCCTTTACTTTGTATGGATATTTTCTTGGACGACACAGCGACCGAGTCTCTGACCAAGCAAATTCAGCAAAGGAAACGCTTAACAAGGTTAGCCAATTGGCCATTACCGATGCCCTAACAAATGTCCATAACGCCCGGTACCTTCACGAACAGCTCTCCATCGAGACGGAATCCGCCAAACGCTACAATTCCCCTTTGACGTGTCTCATGTTCGATATAGATGACTTTAAATCGATCAACGACAAATACGGACACCCGTCTGGAGATATCATCCTGGTCACACTGGCTAAAATTTTTAGACAGTGCGTCCGGAGAGTTGACATTGTCGGACGGCTTGGGGGTGAAGAATTTTTGGTGGTGATGCCTCACACGTCTGCCGACACCGCCTTCCCCATTGCCGAACGAATTCGGCAAGCAGTTCAATGCTGGCCTTTTAAAATGGGCGAAACAGAAATCCACGTTACTGTGAGTATTGGAGTGGCTTGTTATCCCGGCCCGGGCATTAACGATAAAAGCGGCCTTCTTAAGGCCGCTGATGACGCTTTATATGAAGCGAAACGTAGTGGAAAAAACCGGACAATCCTCCACAAAGCCACTAGAACACTACAGGAAGTGGGGAATTAATCTTTTCTGGGTCTTCTGGCTTTTCTGTGGGGAAATCCTGTCGATTTGTTGACGGAAACCAGGACAAATAAATCCCTCTCATCCCTGTCGAAACCCACGATCTTCTCCTCTCACATTTCCTGCAACGGGGCCCGAAGACCCTCTTCTTTAGAGATTCTTATTCACAGGCCCGCCGGGAATATTATGTTCGTCTTGATGGTGCAGATCCGCGAGGTGCCTTGGATGTTCCGCGTCGTAGCTTTTTTTATCCCTCATTTTCTTCATTCCCACATTGGGAATCGTGGGGCACATTATTTGCCGATGCTGTTTTTTGGATTCCGTTTTGTAAATTTTTCGCGCGTGATGCATATGGATTCCTCCTCGTTCTCACCGTTAAAAAATAACAAAAAACGTCTCCTTCCAATATGAGGGCCGTCATAATGAGGTGGCAAAAAATTTCATAGTTTCATTTGTGTCTTATGGGAGGTGGATTATGTTTCAAGCAACTCAAGGAAAAGAAATTGTCGTAAAAACATCGAATCAGGTGGGCGCACTCAAGTACATTTCAAAAACTGTATCAGAGAAGGGTGTGGGCATTTTGGCGATCAGCTGCTGGGTTTATGACATCATGGCCATGGTTCATCTCATCACAGATGACAATTTAAGAGCCAAAGAAGCCCTTCAAGCGCAGAAGTTTGACGCCAAGGAGGAAGATGTGGTGCTCGTGGAAGTCAAACATAAACCGGGGATGCTCAAGCAAATGACAGAACGCCTGGAGAAGGCTGGAATCGATCTTAAACATTTATACGCGACCGCACTTCAGGACGCCGAAAAATGTCTGATTGTATTTTCAAGTTCTGATAACAAAAAGGCTTTGGTGGAATTGAACAAATAGAATAACCGCAAATCAAAGCGATCAACTTCGGCGAAATGTCCATCTAATCGAAGATGAATCTCCTTGTTATCGTATTAAACCCATCTTTTTGCCAAGGAACCAATGACATAGCCTGCAATGCCGGCGATACCAGCTACCCCCATCATTTCGAGGCCACTCTTCCACCACACCTGATGAACCAGTTTTCCTTTCACACCTCCGAACACGAAGAGTCCACTGGCGGTCAGGAAAATGGACAGGACAATGGCTTTCTGCACCGGCCACCAAAAATAGGGACCCACCGGAATCATCCCGCCAATGATGTAGGCCAACCCCATAATCAGGGCATTTCCAATCGGATCTTCCATTGACCTGGGACATATCCCCAATTCTTTGTGAGCCATGTCTTCAAGCAAAATATTCTTATCACTGAACAATCGATTTTCAAGCATCGCAATCTCTTGATCCGTAAATCCCCGTTCCCTGTACATTGTCCGAAGTTCCTGGCGTTCGCCCTCCGGATCATTTTCGATGGCTTCTTTCTCTTCTTTAAGGAGGCGCTCCAGGTATTCCCTTTGAGATTTCGAAGAAATATATGAACCCGCTGCCATAGATAAGGATTCCACCGTCACAATAACAAGTCCTGACAAAGCCGCCACCGACGAGTTTTGGGTACCCACAGCGATTCCGAGCAACGCGCCAGAAGTCGATATCAATCCATCCTGAAGACCGAAAATACCGTCCCGAATACGATTTCTTATGAATATTTTCATCTAAAGAAGCGACCTTCTATTGGCCCAATTGGTAGATTTGATCGAAAAGCCCCCCATCCATGAAGTGGGTTTTTTGAGCTTTCTGCCAGCCGCCAAACAGCTCATCAATGGTGAACAAGGTCACTTTCGGAAAAGTGTTGGCGTATTTGGAGACGGCGGGTTCCAACCGAGGCCGGTAATAATGTTTCCCGGCAATATCTTGCCCTTTTTCGCTGTAGAGAAATTCGAGATAGGCCTTGGCCACCTCGGTTGTTCCTTTTCGATTGGTATTCTTGTCGACCAGCGTGACAGGCGGTTCGGCCAGGATACTGATGGAAGGAACGACAATTTCAAATTTTTCTTTTCCCAATTGGTTCACCGCGAGAAACGCTTCATTTTCCCAGGAAATGAACACATCTCCAATCTCGCGCTCCGCGAACGTCACGGTAGATCCGCGGGCCCCAGAGTCCAATACAGGAACGTTCTTATAAATCTTCGTGACGAAATCCTTGGCTTTGGCTGGGTCGTTGGCCCATTTCTTGAGCGCGTATCCCCAAGCCGCCAAATAATTCCAGCGCGCGCCACCGGAGGTTTTGGGATTGGGGGTTATCACCGCGATTCCCGGTTTGGCCAAGTCATCCCAATCTTTAATGTTCTTGGGATTTCCCTTTCGAACGAGGAACACAATGGTCGAGGTGTAAGGTGCGCTGTTGTTCGGAAGCCGGGTTTGCCAGTTCTGAGGAATAAGGCCAGCTTTTTCATGGAGTGCGTCGATGTCATAGGCCAATGCCAGCGTCACAACATCGGCATCGAGTCCATCAATCACGGCGCGGGCTTGCTTCCCCGCTCCGCCATGGGATTGGTTGATCGTGACCGTATCACCCGTTTTCTGTTTCCAGTACGCGGCAAACTCTTTATTAAATTCCTGATAAAACTCTCTCGTAGGATCATAGGAGACGTTCAGGAGGGTCATGTTCTTGGCAAACAGGGGTGGCTCAGAGAAAAGCGTGATCGCGAGTATTGTTACCACAAGTTTCTGAAACTTCATTTTAAGAGAGCCGTTGTTTTCTTCTCGTAAGAGGCGCCTCAATTCCTTTTTCGCCCGTCTTCGATTATATTTCACGTTCACTTTTTCAATTCGCGTCGCAGGTTTAATTTTCCACATCCGGCGAATTTTCACACTTTTTGTTTTCATTGTCTTCTCATTCTCCGCTCAAGAGGACACTTATAAAACCCGGGCTGAATTTATGGGCAGGTGTACCAAATACTCATCAAAAAAAGAATTTTTAATCGAAACCCTTGTTCAAGGGCGCCATTTCTTTTCCAAAACGCCTCGACAAGGTGAATTTAAGACCGAGGGAATCCGCGGAAATGCCGACCGGATCGGTGCCGCGAAGCTCGGCGCCCCACATCCACCGCTTAAAAAGCGGGCCTTCGAACCCAAGGGCGAGAAAATATCCGGCCAGGCCGGTTGTTTCTGTTCGGTCGCCCGTGGGCTCGTGAAATTCTCTTTCCACATACAAACTGCCCGTCCCCAAAGAAGCATAGGTCGCAAACTCATTGCGCGGCCAGAAATCCACACGCCAAAGCAACATGGTGGACAACATTTGGGTATCGATGTCGGTCTCATCCTCTTCTGAGTAATGGTCGCCGAAATAATCCAACGCGACGTCGACCCCAAAGGAAAAAATATCAGAGACATAATAGCGATAAGACACTCCCCCTCCTGGGCCGCTTCCTTTCACTTGGTCGAGATCATTTGCCCCAAGCACAGCCCCAAAGGAACCCGCCAACACATGATTGCTCTTGCCATATCCGGCGTGTACACATGGCGGCGTGATTAAAGAACCGAGAAGTAATGCGCTGATAAAAGACCTCCTCATCTTCTTCGTCCTCCGCCCCCCCCATAAGATCGCCCTCCACCTCCGGAACCACGGCTTCCTCCGCGGTTATAACTCCCGCTTTGGTAGGAACCACGGTTGGCACTCGAATTTTGTACCCGCTGATTTCCCTGACTGCGGGCGCCAGCGTCTCGGGTCAATTGATCGCGCGTTTGACTTCCCTTATCGCGAGTGGAAGCCTTGGGTTCCCCGCGCTCAACATCGCTCCAACCGTCTTGCGTGTGCTGCTGCCAGCCGTCCTCTGTTTTCCGATAGACATTTCCGTCTTTTCCAGCATAGATATCGTCACCCTTTTTTCCCACGAACCCACTGCCTTCTTCTCCTTTGCCGCGAATAACGCCCGATCCCTCACTGGTCCGCACACCACTGAGCGAACCTTGATCCGTACTGATATGACCGCGTTGCGCCCAGTTATCGCCGCGTTGAACCTTGGTGGTTCCCCAACTTCCTTGGGCATTTCTTCCTTGGCGGGTATCAAGTGAGGTTCCGGTCCGGGGGTTATAGGCATGGCCTTGCATTTTCCCTCCCGAAGGACCCCAAGCGGCGGAGCCGCGGGCATAGGTTCCGGTGTTGGGGTTATAAGTGGCGGCATGTGATAGCCCCCCATAGGGTCCACTCACGGTTGATCCATATCCATACGCGCCCGTGCGAGAATTGTATATGGCGTAGGAACCATAACTGTGGTGGTAGGGATAATAGGTGGGATAATAACCTCCATAATAGTAGGGAGGGTAATACCAACCGGTTCCATACATGGCAACGCCAAAAGAGACAGAGACGCCTGAATAACCGGAATTGCAAACATAGGTGACCGATTCCGCGTCAGACGATTCCACCTTGACGTAGGTCACATGGTGAAGCGGACAATCGGCGGGGATCTTGTAAATTTCGTCAGGCACCGACTTCGCCAATTCCCATGGCCCTTCGGGACGGCGAGATTGCAACCAGGCCCCCTGAAAACACAAATAGTACATGTCGCCCACCTTCAAAACGTCATTGACCGTGTTGGCCGCGTAGGATACTTTGGTTCCTTTGATTTCCACAAATTTCGGATCGCCTTGATATTTCACCTCAGGAGATTGAAGGTTGTCGATCTCGACTCGCAAGGTCTGGGGAAGATTGGCAAGCAAAACGGCCTCCGCCGCTTCGTCTGTCCCGGGAATGGAAGAACGCACACGCGCCCGCGGATGGGTCCGTGGAATGTTCAAAAATTCTTTGGGTAGATCAGGCGTTGAAAATGTCCAAGGCCCTTCCAACTTATCGGCGCGAAACCACCGACCAGAGACCAGAAGATAATAGGGACCTTTTTTCATCTGGAAAACGTCACATTCGGTGTTTTTGATCCAAAGGAGTTTTGATTTTTTTGCGACCGGTTCTGTTTTTGGTTTGCCAGTCGTCACAATGAGTTCCGCCGGTTCTTTGCTCAGGTAAATAAGAGGAGCGCTGCTCTTGCTTATGCTTTTTGGAGGAATACTGGCGCGGATTTCATCCCAATTGGAATCTTTCGGCAGCGTGTCGAACGACTTTGGCAATTTCTTGACCGGTTCCCAGCCCTTTGTAATGTCCGCCGAAGAAAACCAAGTTTTTTCATTGCGTAGGTAATAGAGATTTAGGTCAGGATCAAACAAAATGTCCCAATTCGTGTTCACGATGAACTTGAGCGCGCTATCTTTGATCGGGCTCACGATCGGTTCTCCATCAAATTGGACAAGAATCGCCGGACGTTTGGCGAAAAATATCGGAGGGGGTTTTTGATTGATCGCAATTCCATTGGCGCGCACGGCGCTCTTGTCGACAGCGGCCAAAATTCGGTCCAAGGCAATGACCAAACCTTCTTTTGGAAAACGGTTCATCACGGTGGTGGTGACTTCGCGTGTCCGGGTCTGATCCAACGTCGGGAAATTTACTTGCTTAATGTGGATATTTTCTAACTTTACGAGACGCTCCTCCATTGCCACCGAGGTTTTCGCCTCCAGCTTTAGGACCCCTATCTCTGACTTGGTTCGCCCACTGATCAACACCTCTATGGCCGACCAGGCCAGAATCGTCCGTTGATCTTCCCAACTTTCTATCTGAGGCTGATACATGAGAATTTGGGAACCCGCCTCTGATGTCGCCAATCGAGGCCACCCCCCATCGGGGTCAGCCGCCGCGGGTGTTTCACTCGCCTCGCTTTTCTCAGTGGCGGGACTTTTCTCTGGCGACGGTTCCGCCCCCACAACCAGGGATACCGATAATGCCAGGACCCCCGCCCAGACAACGCACACATTTTTTTTCATTTTTCAGAATCCTACTGAAAACGATATTTCAGGATATGTTGAGGAACAGGACGAATAGATATTGTCATCGCAATTCGAGAGTTTTTCGTAAACCATTCCAAAACCCGCGTATCCTTTTCCACCCAGAGATGAAAATACTCCAACGCGTCCTCCGTAGGAATCAAGGTCCGAATAACTTTCGTAATACGTCCGTCGATAGAAACCGCCCACATAGGGCATCAACCGTCCGAAACGGTAAAACACGTACCGAACCTGGGGCGTGAGTTTGTAGATACTCGGATCATTTCCCATCCACGCTTCCCCGTCCAGGCCCATCTCCAATCCATTCATCAGGAAGTATCCGGCCCCCACCCCCAACAGCGTATAGGTCTGATCAAAGGCGGTCGCCGCCCCTCCATAGGCAGACATCCGAAATCGCCCTGCGCCAAAGAGGGTGGTTCCAACAGAAACGGAACCCCACGTTTTGAGCGTGGGGATCAGAAACAATCCCGCGAAAATAAACAGGAGTTTTAATCGACGCATATTACTGGCCTGTCTCATTGAGCGCCCGCTGGCAGTCTTCTGGCAATTTGTCGAAATTGTCCATGAGACAATTCTTGACCCGTTGATAGCCCGGACGAACATCGCGGCAATAAGCCCGCGCCGATTCAGAACAGGCGCTACCGATTCGTTTCAGAGAGCGTTCCATTTTGGTCAACCAAGACCGACATTGGGATGTGAAATTATGTCTTTGGGAATTGATGCAATTCTCAAGTTGACCCTGCCCTGGTTGAACATCGAAACAGAACTTATCCAAGTCCGCATCACAGGGACCAGCCACCCCCACGGAACTTGTCATACACAAAAGGGCCACTCCCCCCAAGATCGGAGTGATGGCCTTGATAAATTTTCGGTAATTCATATAAATCTCCTATTAGTCGATGACTATCAGAAACTGTGTCGATAACCAAGGGCGAGCGGCACCAATTCAATATCTTGGTTGGTATTATCAATGTAGTGGTATTGCGCTTGAAGATATAAAGCTCCTCCGTAATCGAACTCAAAGTTTAAGCCGGCTCCACCCATCCATCCCACTCGCCAGGTGCTCCAGTCGGCCACATCTTCCGTGTTGTTGTAATTCCAACAGCCAAACCAAGGGTCACAAACAACACCTCCGCCGCCGGCAAACCGAGAAGCCTCCGCATGTTCATAATAAATGCCGGGCCCGAATTGCACATAGGGCCTCACCACTTTGGCGTTCCGGGGCGTCAACACCGCACTGAGATCAATGCCCCAATAGGAGGCCCAACCGTCGTCTGCTTGCTGAATTTGGTCGAGGACAGCGCTGGTTAAATCGAAGGTTCCATGAGACACATCCAGTCGCACACCCAAGAAGCTATTCTCAGGGCGATACCCAATATCAAAACCAAATCCAAATCCGTTTTTGAGTACCCCTGTAGTGTCGCCTGCCGGTGTTGGAAAATTCAAATTGAAACCAAAACTATAAGGCCCCGCAACCTCCGAACTAACGTCTTGGACTGGCAGAACCAGAAAAGCCAGCGTCAAAAATCCGCTGAACATTAGTTTTATTTTATTTCTACATCGCATAATAACCTCCGATTGTTTCGTTTAAAAAATTAGAACGCCTGCCCCACATTAAATGAAACGACGTAACGGCCCGCCTCGGTTTGTGAATAACCGACATAAACAGGCCCAATTCCTGAATCCACCGCGACAAAAATACTCCCGGACCAGAGGCCTGAACTTTCTGATATTTCAGATCGGGTCTCCCACGCCCCTCCCCACTCGACGGCGCTTCCCAAATACAAGGGCCCTTCGCGTGATCCCATTCGATAGAGATACTGCGCTTGAGCGAGCGACATGGTTCTCCCGAGAAGCGCGTTGGGAGCAAAACCAGAGAGATTCAAAAACCCTCCGATCCGGTAGAGGTAGGGTGAGGTTGTGTCCTCATAAAAATTCGTGGCATATTTTCCCTTCAATCGGACCGTGTGGTTGCCGAGTGATCGCGCCATTCCCAAGTCAGCGATCACCGTCGAGGCGGAATCATCCGCTCCCAAAGATTCAGAGGCTCCTCTTCCTTCAAGTTTACCGACCATTCCCAAGCGAGGGAAACCAGGTTTATCCAATGTATCGAGTTGAACCGCTCCGAATACATCTCCAATTTTTTGCTTTAAATGAAAAGTGGGTACGGTGGGGGTTCGCCAGTCGTCCTGCTGATGGCCGTATCCCAATTTAATGCGGCCCCATTTCCCCATGGTTCGTCCCATTCCAACATTCCCGCCGCCGCCCTTGACCTCGAAAGGAACTTGATTGTTCATGTCCAGAAGCAGAGGATCATTTTGATATCTGTAGGCCGCATCAATGAAGACAAAGTAAGGAGCCCCATAACTCAGTCGACGCGGAACCCGACCGATCGGCTGGTAGAATTCACCCCTTACGCCGGAGTTCGTTCCGATTTCGCCATCAACCTGAAACTCCGCTCCCAACGCATTGATTTCGGTCATCTGATACCGCATCAAAATGCCATAACTGCTGTCGCCATTGAATCCTTCTGAAACTTTAACTCCCAACTTCAAGTAATCGGGCCCCCAACTTTTACGGGGAGCGTCAACCACCATCACCCTCTTCTCTTCTTTGGGCTCAACGTGATAATCCAACCATTCAAAATATCCCAGGCCATAAACACGGGCCAAATCTTCTTGAATACCCAAGGGGTCCAGCATCTGTCCCATCGGTTGTCTGATAAAGGGGTGTATGACGGAGGTGGGAATCCGCGTTCCATTGCGTATCTCAAGCGAATCAACCACAGGAAACACGGGCCGGGTTTTCAGAGACCTTCGCCACTCTTGATATTCTTTTTCCGAAACTGAAAACTTTTTCAGTTGTTCGGACATGCTCCGCGCGGCCGCCTCCCCTCGCTGGATGAACTCCGGTATCTTGTGGAAATCGGTGAAGCTCAGGTTCCCCAAATCTGGTTGAATCAAAACATCGGTGGGGTTCATCTTTTTGATCTGGCTTCGGTCAGACTGTGTTCCTCCCAACCGGCCCACTTGAGAAATCACACTGACCATCGAATTGATTTCTTCCTTGTCTGATAATGGAGTTCCGATATTGACCACAATCAGTTGATCAGCGCCCATGCTTTGAGCGATCTCGACGGGAATATTACGCAAGTACCCCCCATCCACCAACAAACGGCCATCAATCTCGACAGGCGTAAACAAGGGAGAAACTGCCACGCTCGCCCGAATGGCTTTCACCAAATCGCCCCGATCCATAATCACGGGTTCTCCCGTGACCAGGTCCGTGGCCATGGCGCGAAATGGAATCGGCAAATCGTCAAAACTCTTCACGGATTGGGTCATCCTGGAGAGTTTTCGGAGCTCCATGACAAAGTTTTGGCCTTCCACCAAGCCACGCGGAAGTTTGATGCCCTCTTTGCCAACTCCGACGCGCGCTTTCACCAAGAAGTATCGATCGTCTTCCTTACGACGAAAGGATAAATCTCGCCGTGGCGGGGAATCATTGAACGCCGCTTGCCAATCAAACTTCAAGAAAACTTCTTCAAGTTCCTCCGCTGTAAGGCCTGCCGCATAAAGCCCGCCCACGGCCGACCCCATACTGGTTCCAGTCACAAGAGCCACTGGAATACGCATTTCTTCCAAGACATTAAGAATTCCGACATGCGTTGCGCCCCGGGCGCCCCCTCCACTCAAAACAAGCCCAATTTTGGGCCGAACAGGACGCTTTTCTTCACCCAAAACCAAAGAAGAAGGCCAAATCAAACTGACTGTTATAAAAAAAATAATTAATCCAAATAATTTATTTAAAGGTCCTTTTTTGTCTATCAACATTGAATATTTTTGTGCCGTCATCCCGGCATGCTTTCTGGCCGTACCGATACATTGATTTGCATAATGCCGGTACGTACCGACCAAGATCATTATGGAACGGTACGGGATCCAGGTTTTTACCAATGGGAAAACCTGGGCCCCGGCCAAAAGAACGCCGGGGCGACGATTCAACTGAATCATTCCGGTTAATCTCATTAACTTGCGGTGCCCCTTCACAACACACTCTTCTTTTGATTGAGGCTGATCCACTTCTTGGCCAACCGGGTAACCGGGCCCCGAACCAAAAAGTACGGCAGTATCGACAACACCACCGCCACCAGGACCGCCTGGAGTGGATAAAAACGATGAAGGATAAAGATTTGGTATACGAGGTCAACACCCAAGGCAGAAAAAAACACAGTATTAAAATCCTTCCATCCCGCATGAAGCAAGTCGGGACGTTTTTCAGGGTTTTTCAAAATATCCTCCAAATAGGGGGTCTTGTTTGCCTTTGCGTCACGAATTCCCGCTCGCAATGCGAGCACAATCGCCACCAAAGGCTGGATGATCAAACGCAAATACATCGGGCCGTCCGCCCGCCCCAACAATTGGGAAATAATCCGATCCAACATTCACAGCTCCTTTATTTAATTGATTTCTACCAACTCCCCTTCGGGGGGTCTATTGGACCTTGGTCCAATTGGCAGACCGAAGTCGGCTTTCTATATTTCCCGGTGTTTCACGATAGACATGAAAAAGGAGACATCTGTATGAAAAGAATTCTTATGGCATTCATCTTCGCTTCAACGTTTCTAGGAAACGCATTTTGCGCGGAGACCATGGAAATGAAAGCAGAAAAATTATTGAAGTCGGTGCAGGAGGGCTGTAAAAAGGAATTGACGACGGTTTGCAAAGACGTGACCCCGGGAGAAGGCCGGGTTCTGGCCTGCCTCTACGCGTTCGAGGACAAATTGTCCAGTCAATGTGAGTACGCGCTCTATGACGCGGCCACGCAACTGCAACATGCGGTGGCCAAACTCACCTACGTCGCCAACGAATGTTCGGATGACATGGAAAAATATTGTGCCGAAGTGGCCCCCGGGCAAGGCCGAATCATCAACTGCCTCAAGAAAAACGAAAAGAAACTGAATGAACGTTGCGCCACAGCCTTAAAAGAAACCGCAGCAAAATAATAATTCAGCGGAGTCCGCTAAGGCGGACTCCGCTGGTTATTTCACAGGAAGTTAAACTCTCATCGGCCTCGTCATTTGAAGCGTAAGCGAAGGATCACCTGAGAAACTTGCCCCACTGGCCCGCCCTATTGGACCAAAGTCCCATATATCAGTTCAGAGCCTTTGGTTAGTATGCCAAGCAAACAAAACACAAAATACCAGGAGGATTCGAATGAACCGAAAAATATTATTGATGATGTTGCTGGCGTCGCTTTTAACGCCATCCCTAATCAACGCAAAAGAGAAATTCCGGACAGAGAAAGATTTGCTCGGCGAAATGCAAATTCCGGCCGACGCCTATTACGGCGTGCAGACGGCTCGAGCGCTGGAAAACTTCCAACTTTCCGGCATTCCCATTAATCACTACCCCGGTTTTGTCGAGGCCTGGGCCATCGTTAAGCTGGCCGCGGCCCGAGCCAACACCGAAGTGGGCGCCATGAAACCGGAAAGACTTGCGGCCATTGAAAAAGCGTGCAAGGCCGTGCGTGAAGGCAAGTATCACGACCAATTCCTGGTCGACTGGTATCAAGGCGGAGCCGGTACGTCCACAAACATGAACGCCAATGAAGTGCTGGCCAACATCGCTCTGGAATTGAGCGGCCACAAAAAAGGTGAGTATCAGTTTATTGAGCCGCATGACGACCTGAACATGTCACAGTCCACCAATGATTCCTATCCGACCGCGATTAAGGTGGCGTTTCTTCTGCGCAATAACAAGCTGATTGAAGAACTCCAGAAGCTGGTGGCCTCGTTCCGAACCAAGGGCAATGCCTATTTGAAGATCGTGAAAATGGGACGCACGGAACTTCAGGACGCGGTTCCCATGACCGTCGGCCAAGAATTCCACGCCTTCGCCGCCTCCCTTGAAAGCGAAATTCAATTGCTCAAGGACGCGGAAAAATACCTCTATGCCGTCAACATGGGCGCCACGGCCATCGGAACAGGAATCAATGTGCCGAAAGGATATGCGGAGAAGTGCGCGGCGCATCTGGCCAAACTGACCGGCAAACCAATCGTTCCCGCCAAGGACATGCTCGCGGCGACGTGGGATCAACAGGGTTTTGTGGTCTATTCTGGAGCCCTCAAAAGCTTGGCGATCAAACTCTCGAAGATCTCCAGCGATTTGATCCTTCTCACCTCCGGTCCGCGCGCAGGATTGGCCGAAATCAACTTGCCGGCTCTGCAGCCCGGATCTTCTATCATGCCGGGCAAAGTCAATCCGGTCATGCCTGAAGTGATGGGCATTGTCGCCTTCCGCGTCATCGGGAATGACACCGCGCTGACTCTGGCTGCTCATAGCGGACAACTTCAACTCAATGCCTACGAGCCGCTGGCTGGCATCACGGTCATAGAATCCCAAGCGCTCCTCTTCAACACATCCAAGGCGTTTCGCACCAAATGCATTGACGGTATTACCGTCAATGAAAAGATTTTGTCTCGTTACATGGAGACCACCGTCGGAATCGTCACCGCGTTGAATCCTGTTTTGGGTTATGAAAAAGCAACGGAGCTGGCCGCCGAGGCCTACAAAAGCGGCAAGGGCGTCCTCGAGGTCATCCGCGAGAAGAAGCTCTTAACCGAAAAGCAAATTGCTGATCTATTGGACCCCATCAAACTGACCAATCTGGACCCAAAGCAGTACCCGAACAATTAATCAACACGCATATAAAGGAGAAAAATATATGAAGTCATTAAAAATTCTAAGTCTCATGGGGGCGCTCGCGCTTTTCAGCACGGCCTTTGCGCAAGCCGCGGACAAACCAAAAGTCGTCATCGTTGCCACCGGCGGGACCATTGCCGGAGCGGCGGCCTCGCAAACGGACGCTGGCTACAAATCGGGCGCTGTTGGCGTGGATATTCTCATCAATGCCGTTCCCCAGTTGAAAGACGTGGCGCAAGTCACCGGCGAACAAATTGCCAGCATCGGCAGCCAAGACATGAACGACGAAGTTTGGTTGAAACTTGGTAAACGCGTGAACGAAATACTCGCCAAACCCGACGTCTTTGGCGTGGCCATTACGCATGGCACCGACACCATGGAAGAAACGTCCTACTTTCTTCATCTCGTGGTCAAAAGCGACAAGCCGGTGGTTTTGACGGGATCCATGCGTCCCTCGACCGCGATGAGCGCCGATGGACCGCTCAACATCTACAACGCTGTCGCGATCGCCGCCGACCCGAATGCCAAAGGGCGTGGCGTGTTGGTGGCCACAGACGATGACATCCATTCGGCGCACGACATCGTGAAAACGCACTCCACTGATGTCGCCACTTTCAAGTCCGGCGAAGCGGGCCTCATTGGCGCGGTTTTGTTCGGTTCCGATGTCTGGTACCGAAGCCCCGCCCAAGTTCACACAAAAATGAGTGAGTTCTCCATCGACAAAGTAAACGCGCTGCCCCGAGTGGACATTATCTACGCGCATGCGAACATGTCTCCGGATGTGATCACCTCAGCGGTCAAAAGCGGTGCGAAGGGACTCATCATCGCGGGTGTTGGCGACGGCAACATGACAGCGCCAGCCGCCCAAGCTGTCAAAGAGGTGGTCAAAAAAGGCGTGATTGTCGTCAGAGCTTCCCGGACCAATGGCGGCATTATTCGCCGCAATATCGAACTCAATGACGATGAGTTTGGAACGGTGGCGGCGATGCAGTTGATCCCAACCAAAGCGCGCGTTTTGCTGCAACTCGCGCTTCTTAAGACCAACGATAAAATGAAAATCCAGGATTATTTTAATCGCTACTAAGAATGTTTCGTAAGTTAAATCTTGTTTTACTTGCATCACTGCTAGGCCTGGGATCCCCAGGCCTAGCCCGTGGCCTGGATCACCCGCCCTCAACACCGAACCCAACAATCGAAACAACCATAGAAGCCGGCGAATCAGAAGCGGAGAACGCAACACGACAATTCGTGAAGTGGAACGAATACGAAGGTCCCTTGTCCACTTTACGGTACGGAGCGGGTCTTCTTTACGAGTATGCGGGGTTCTCGCAAGACGATGAGAGCAAGAGCCAAATCTCAGTTGAATCTCAGCCGAAACTGCGGGACTTTCGGTTTCTCCTCAAGGGACGCTTTCAAACCAAGCGACAAATCACCTGGACCAGCGGAATTATGTACGACGCGCCAACTCATTCATGGCTCATACGAGAGACGGGCGTCATGGTGGCCGTACCGGAAATTCACAGTCACCTCTTCATCGGCCGTACAAAAGAAGGGTTTTCGCAAAGCAAAGTGATGACGGGGTACACGGGTCTCGCCATGGAGCGTTCCACGATTAATGACGCGACCATGCCGATTCTCGCCGATGGTATAAAGTGGCTTGGATTCCTTCCGAAACAGAAAATCCTTTGGAACATTGGATATTATGGCGACAAATTATCCGAGGGGCAAACATTCTCATGGTACGATAACCAATTCGTCACTCGTATTGCCCTCTTGCCCATTCTTTCAGAGTCCAGCGGGCGGCTTCTTCATCTCGGTGTCATGGGACGCTATGGCACGGTTAATAAGGGAAAACTTCAAACAAGGTCGCGGCCCGAAGCATTTCCCTCCCCTTATTTTGTCGATACAGGAAAAATTGACGTCAGCCACACAAAGATGGCCGGATGGGAAGCGTATTACCGAACCGGTTCCTTATTTTTTGGACATGAATATTGGTATCAGGAGCTCGATTCACCAAAAACAGACAATCCTCTGTTCCACGGTGGAGAAGTGATGGCATCCTGGCTGATCACAGGAGAAGTGCGGGGCTACAACACGGTGGGCGGTTTCTTCAAAAGGATATTACCGTCTCGTCCTCTTAACAATGGCGGCCCAGGAGCCTGGGAAATTTTGTTAAAGCAATCTTACATTGATCTTGATGGCGGCAGTGTGAACGGCGGTCGGTTCTGGCGAACCACTCCCGGAGTAATATGGTATCTCACGGATATTTTCCGAGCTGAAGCGAATTACGGCTATGGCACACTCGATCGCTTCAACACGAAAGGTCACACACAGTTCTTTCAGTGCCGCCTACAGATTTGGATTTAAACGACATCAGCGCTCCAGCCAGAATTTGAGGCGTCTTAGCGCTTTTTCTTGGGCGGAGAGGGACTCCCACTCTTTCACGAAAGCGGAGGCCAGGTCTGATCGATTTGTGATGAGACCATCCACCCCCAAGGCCAAGGCTTTCTCCATTTGAGGTTTTTCATCAACCGTCCACACATAAACTTTTTGGCCTTTTCTATGAGCACGACGAAGAAAACGGGCGTCCACCCGAGACATCTGCACACTTAAGAAGTCCACCTGCAATTTTTCCGGCTGACGCGCATTCACCGACAAGAGATAACCTAGGGAGATGCCTGAGTTTAAGCGGCGCACCATCTCAAGCGCTTCATACTCAAGTGATTGAATTTCAATTTCCTTCAGAACGGCCATCTTTTCAACAAGTCGCACCACGCTTTCTTCCAACCGACCATCGACAGGGGCATAATGCTTCAGTTCAATATTGAGACGTATACGTCCTCGCGCCACTTGAAGGATTTCTTCAAGACGCGCGGGACGTGTTCCATGGAACTTTTCTGGAAATGAACCACCGACGTCAAGTCGACGAATCTCGTTCCAATTTAATTCTGAAATACGTTTCGCCACGCCGGCTGTTCGGGAAAAATCGCTGTCGTGGGCCAACACCACCACACCGTCTCGGCTCAACTGAACATCAATTTCGGCCACGTCGGCCCCATCTTGAATGGCTTGGAGGATGGCCGGCACCGTGTTTTCCGGCGCGTCGTGAAGAGACGCCCGGTGCGCGATCACGAGAAGGGGACGTTCCGAAAATAGCGCGCTGGTTCCCCATATGGATCCCAATATGCCGCCGATGAGGCTGAGAAGGATCCAACTGGAGATTTTGATCCACCAATTCATCTGCTTGGCGGCTCCCATGGGTGCAAGGTCTGGGTGCGCGAGGTTGATCGGCCGACCAGATAAACGAAGGTAAAAACGAGTAAAGATCTGGGCTTCCAAAACGGAACCCACCAGCGTTGAAAAGGATCCAATGACTCCTTGCAGCACCCAGAGCCCTCCCAGGACAAATCCCAGTGACAAAGCTCCCTTCCCCATGAGGCCGAGCGCCATCGGTAAAATGAGCCGTCCTATCCAAGCCGCGGCTGAACCCAAAATCAAATTAACCCCACCCAAGGCGGCCCAGCGCCAAGCAATGGAAAACCACACCGGCTGCGCCAATGCCGCGCTCCGGCGAAAAGCGTCAATCCCATGGATGGACTCGAACATTAAAACCTGAATCACCCACCGCCAACGAATCGCAAACCACATTGCGAACCCAACTGTTATCAAGGCCATTGCCGCCAATAGGATGGCCGCTTGTACGAATTCAGGCGGTTTGGCGTTGAGGTAATAGTTAATGTCGTGTTGAGACAATAGTCGACGCGCCAGAAAACCCGCCATCAAAGCGAGAGGCGTTAAGAGAGCAAGACCAGAAACCAAGATGAACAGTGTGGCGCGAAGGAGAGAGACCGATCGTGCCAGGGTGTGTTTGAAGGCCGTCCAAGCCGAAAGACGAGCCCCCGTCGCTTGGCCAGCCACCAGAACAGAGAGACCCGCGTTCTCCAATAAACGCACGGTGAGAAATATCGTGGCGCTGATGAGAAAAGCTGAAAAACCGCGAGGAGATAAAAAGAAACCAACGATCGCGGTTGAATCCACCACCACCTGACCGCGCAACACCTGCCCCACCATAGCGGTCAAGGGCGCGAATATGAGTCCCTCCAACAGACGGAATCCGAATGAAAATCGGATAAAGGGAAGCGCATTGATAGAGCGATTTAATTTAATCGGGGCACCTTTTAATTAATATCAACAAAGACAATAGAGTTACAAAGTCGTCTTCCCGGCAATCTTCTTGGCCGGGATCCAGGTTTTTTCTTAGATGAAAACCTGGGCCCCGGCCAAAAGCATGCCGGGGCGACAGGGTTGTTCAATGTCTCTTTTTTTACGTCTGTAATAGAAAGTCTATTTTAATTGGATCCATCGATAAGCAATTTTCCAAGGCGCTCAAGTTCCAGCGTGTAGCAGAATGTCGAGAAAAGAATGGCAATGAGAAGAATGATTCTTCCCGACAAATGAATATCCGCCATGTCCATATAAAACACCGCCGTAAACAAACTGCCGATAAAAACAAAAATCAATCGACTGAGAAACAGGATGGTATGGCCCAACACCGTCTTGCCTTGACTCTTCGCACCCGGGTTGGGCGCGCGCTTGCGCGCCCACCAATACGCCGGTTGAATAAGCAGGATGACCAATATTGACCAAAGAAGATTTTTACTTCCCGGATCCAGTTCTCCAGAAAGAAAGCTTCGATAAAAGGGGACTCCTCTCCACAGAACGATGAGTGTGCCCAAGGATTGGAGCCCAAAAGAAATCCAATACTTAAGCATTTAACTTATCAGCGGGAGCGGCGTGTACCTGGTCTTTGGGAACAATTTTCGGGGTCTGCGGGTCGCCCTCGTAGGCTGGCGTCATAATTTGGACTCCGTATTCATTGAACACATCCAAAATATTCTTGTGCAAGTTGGTGTAAACCCATGGCATGTCCAATGGGGCATCGCAATACACACCCAGCTCATACTGAACACAAAATGTGTCCAGGGCCAGTTGACGAACAAAGGGTTTTCTGTCTTTCAATAAACCGGATGTTCGGTCCGCGGCCATCAAAAGCAACGCTTGCACCTGACGCCAAGGTGTTTCATAGCCAATTCCAACCGTCGTATGCAGGACCAAGCCCCCATTTTTTGCCAGCGTGCTGAAATTGATGACATGGCTGTTCACAATAATGGAATTGGGAATCACGATTGTTTCGTTATGAAGCGTTCGCAAATGGGTGGCCTGCATTCGCATCTCCGTCACAAGCCCCATCACGTCGGTGACTTTGATGATGTCGCCCACTCTGAAAGCCCGGCGATAGGTGAGGGCGATGCTGGCCACCAGGTTGGCGATGAGAGACGTCGATCCCAATGAAAATAAGACCCCGATAAAGAGTGATACCCCTTTAAAGGCATCGGAATTGGAACCGGGAATGTAAGGATAGGCCACCACCACCGCAAAACAGATAATGAGGAACCGGGTGATTCGATAGGTGGGCCACGCCAGTTCAGGATCAAAATCCTTAAACTGAATGGTTTTGTGATCAATCCCCGCAAAGAAGAGACGCGTGATTTTCAAGACATAACGAATGATGATGGTGAAAACAACCAAAAACGCGAGGTCTGGCAATGCCGCAATAAATTTGTGGCCCAGTGTCCGAAGCGGGGCAATAAAAATGGAGAAAAGCTGTACAGCCACTGGACGCGTCCAAGGAAAAAGACCCAAAACAAGGTTCAAATAAAAATAGATCAGAACTGCCACCGTAATGACCCTGAGGGCGCTCAAGATCCCCACAATGGCCGTCCACAAGGGTCGAGACTCAATCACGTGGGAGGACCGTGCCTCCAATGAGTCCATGCGGGTTTTAACGTTTCGTTCAGCGACTACAAGAAGCCAACGGTAAATTTTCCCGATTCCGAACAACAGAAAGATAAAACCAACGGTGGCAGCCAGAGCCACAAACGTTCGACGCAACAATATCTTACTGCTCCGGTCATGGCGATAGCGTGCAATCGCGTTAACAATATTTATTCGAGCTCGTTCAGCCATGATAGACCGGGGAATATTTTCGGTCTCTGCATCTGCATCCAACAGGCTCGCTATAAACATTTCACCCGCAACAAGGTCGGTGCGATCAACTCGTTCAACCACATTGATAGACGCGGATGACACCGCGACATTTTTCGCGGCGGTTTTAATTCGAGATTCAATCGCCTTTGCGCGTTTCTCCGCCGAAAAACCGGACATTCCGCGAACCCGAAAAAGCGGTTGGCCATCCAATTGAACATCCACTGTTGCGATGGCATCGGAACCATTTTCGTTCGGGGGGAATCCGGTCTTGTCTGCGGCGCCTATCACCGCAACGCCTGCCCAGCCAATCAATACGATAGAGATTGAAACAATCCACTTTTTCATATACAGAAAACTTTTATTGAATTAGAGAATATCCGGATATAGGACTTTGGTCCAACATTTCAGGGTCTTCTGGAATTTATGTGGGAGATTCAAGACCATCCCCCCAAACACTTCCCTTCCTCTTCGGCCGTCGACACCGGTCGCAACACCACGGCGATGGCAACTGCGCCCAATAGTCAATGCCTAGCAACCACCAAGCTCCTCGAAATGAGGTTAACGGTCATTAACGTCGCCTCAAAACGTGATCATAAAATTGGAATGGAAAACGGGTCCCGTTCCTCCGACAACATACGGCAGACTGGCCCCTCCCACCGGCGATTTGTAGAGCTCGATGTATTCAAAATTCCAACGCATTTCCTCTTTTTTCCATGGATACCAATTGATCCCAAGCCGCGTATCCCATGGGTCCCCGTACTGTCCGAAAACTTTTGAGCCGGAGGCATATAGCTGGAGGACTTGCGGCATGAGCATGGCCGAACCCTGGAGCTGAAATCCGGTGTCCTTCAGTTGGCCAATTCCACTTGTTCCGGATCCGCGCAAATCATCAATCCATCTCCAATAGGTCTCGCCCTCGAGAGTGAATCCATGGTATTTAAGTCCGGCATCAAGAGACGACATGTGGTACAGAGCATCTGTCACTCGAACTCCCGGTCCAAAAAGATTGGGTTCGAATATGGAGTTGCCGTCTGAAAGACGGATCTGAACGTTTTCAAAGGCATCGGTGTTCGGCTGCCCTTGAAAATTTTCATCGCTTTGCGTGTAGTGCACGCCGATTCGACTGGCCAATTTTTTGTGATTCTGGAAATCGCCAAAACCCGAGCCCGTCCCAAACTCTCCGGTCGTGGGCATCCAGATCAATGCGCTGGAAATCGTGTTAAGTCCGTTGTCCAGTTGGCCGGCATCGACGCCCAGTTGACTGAGGTTGTTGCCGAGCATGACG
The DNA here is from genome assembly GCA_022072025.1 of Elusimicrobiota bacterium. NCBI lineage: Bacteria > Pseudomonadati > Elusimicrobiota > Elusimicrobiota bacterium. The sequence goes on along the minus strand of JAJVIP010000009.1, from coordinate 55,345 downwards.
GAATAGGCGAGACGGTCGACAACTTTCCCATTGGCAAAAACGCCCATCGTGTAAGAGGGTCGAAAATACTCATCCGAGATGAGACGATTGTCCACTCCCAACCAATAAGGGAAATTGCCTTCAGTACTGCGCGCGCCCGGAAGAGAATCGGTGCCGCCACCGAAAGTGAAGTAGTCGTTGAACTTGTACATCACTTTACCGGCCACCACGACCTGAGCGCCCTGGCCTTGGCTCGTGTTTGAGGTCCACACATAGGTCAAGTAACGAAATTTGGGATCTAGGAACCAGCCCAAAAAATAAACCACAGTTTTCTGAAACATGATGTCCTGGCGCTGCTGAACCGGGCTGGTTGTTCCAAAAGAATCCGTGTATGAGTTATCCAGGCTTTTCTGATTGAGATACCGTACGTAGGCAAAGAGCCGAATATTAAGATCACCACTCGGTGTGTCGGCCACTTGGAATCCCCTGCGGGGGGTGTAGTTTCCCATGGGGTTACTGGTTTTTGAACGGCCTCTTGATTGTTCCGCCTCCAGTTGTTCGATGCGCTTTTCCATTTGAAGCAATCGTTCCTCCGTTGGTTGAGGCTCCGCAGCACCGTTCGGAAAAGCGGGGAACAACAGAAGACCGGACAGACAAAGAGCGGAAAATTTCATCATAGTTGGTTCTTGATGGGGAGCAATGACAAAAACCAAGCCTCAAAACGAATCCATGGGCCGGCATGGGGATCGGTTGAATAAATCTTTTCTTTTCCCTTTTCCACACAAACCCATTCCACATCCTTTCCTTTGGGTGTGACCCGCAACCGGTAACTGTTCTCGGGCAACAAATCAAATTGGATGGCCTCTGTAACTTTTTTGGCGAACTCCGGGCTGTAAACCAGCAGGCCCACCTCGGTATTGAGATACTCCGATCGCGGATCAATATTGAAGGTCCCGATAAACACCGTTTCCTGGTCGTACACCACCGCCTTGGCGTGGAGGCTCATGCGTTTTTTCATCATTGGGTCCAGCGAGTAGAGAGCGCGGGAGCCGGCATCCGGCCGCATCTCGTAAAGTTGAGGCCCTTGTTTCATCAAATCCTTTCGAAAAGTCCGGTACATGGCGACCACGGGAACCGCATCGGTGGATTTGAGGGAGTTTGTGAGAATACGAACTGATACGCCGCGCTGAACGGTTTGCCCGAATTTCTTAACCGCCTCATCGGAAATAATTAAATAAGGCGAAATAATCAGCATATCTTTCTTGGCGGCTTGGCCGACGTCTATGAGGGTGTTTAGTACTTCCGATTTGCTTTCGCCGCGCTTCGCTTTTTTCCACGCCTTGTCGGGAGGATCGCAAACCACCTCTGATTTTCCCCATACAAACGCCGAGCGGTTGTCCCCCAGAATTTTTAGCACCGCTTCACGGCTCCAATCCAGGGGATAAGGGAAATTTTTTTCCTTTTGAACAAACTCTTTCTCAAGCTTTTCCATTTTTTTCTTTAACGATTTATCGGAAAGCACTTTCTTTTTGTAGACCTCATAAGGAATGGACCATGGACTGTTCCAATATCCATCAAAAGCAGACGAGATATCCCCCACATCTTTCCCGATGATTAGAAGGTCCATGTCTCGAAAATTTGAACGCTTATCTAAACCAAAATATTCGTCGCCGATGTTTCGCCCGCCGAGAATCGCTATCTGGTTATCGACCGCGAAGATTTTATTGTGCATGCGGTTGGTCATCCGCCCCGCATGAAATGCGAGAGACATTGTTCGAAAAAGCCCGAGATAGTACCGGCGCCCCAGCGGATTAAAAAGTCGGATTTCAATATTGGGATGTTGGTTGAGCGCCACCATCGCCAAATCTTTTCCGTGGGTGGTCAAATCATCCAACAAAAGCCGGACGCGCACGCCACGGTCGGCCGCCTTCACCAATCTCTGCATGAGAATGGTGCCACACCGATCCCCATTCCAAATGAAATACTGGGCGTCGATGCCACGTTCTGCCGTTTCAGTCAAAGCAATCCGGGATAGAAAGGCATCACGGCCGGTGTTGAGCAGCACAAAACCCGATTGGCCAGGGTGGGCCTCGCTGTCGGGCTTGAATATCTCACGGAGCGTGGTTTTCTCTTCCCGTGACGGGGCGGTGGAGGGCGTGGCGTTAAAATCTTTAGGAAGGGTCGCGCACCCCGCGAAGAAAAAGAAAACAATAGTTGACCATCGGCAGACGAATGGCATCGAGGGTCGACGCTCCTTCATTGCGCGAGGACATTTTCCAAATAAACTTTTACACGTCGGATTTCATTTTGCTCAAAACCTGTATCCGTTTTTTGTGTCTCTATCTCATAGCTGAGTTTGAAAGGGTTTTGAATCTGCGCCCAATGAGGATAGTTGCCTATTTTCGCGACCACCTGATCTTTTAACATCACGGTTTTTTTCTCGCGATCCATTGTCAATTGTGGCAAGGCAAAGGTTAGGTCATCGCATCGCGCTCGATCGCTTCCGGGGAGATAAACGCAGGCAGAAACATGCGCCCCCACCCGATCTTTCGCTTCGTTCGATACCAAATAAACTTCAATCACATATTTTAAATTCATCCCCAAATATGGTGAAACATTGACAAGAAGATCAGACCCAATAGGTGTACCGTAAATTCGACCGACGGGGTTTTCTTCATTTGTTTTCTTCTCTTCACATCTGATTGTACTTGGCAGAATAAAAAATTGAATCGCAAGGCCAGCGACCAGGAAAACTGTTAATCGATTTTTTTTCATCGGCTTATCCTCCTTTCGTTTGAGCCGCTTCCCACATCCGAACCTTTTTCCGCGCGGCGTCGAAGATGCGTTCGTAATTTATTTTCAACAACTTTTCCCTTACGTCGGGAGACAATCGATCAAACAAGGGCTGGTACATATTGAAAACCTTGGTGTACGCCTCTTGGGTTTTGGGGGCCACTTCGTCGGTTCCAAATAAGAACCGGTCCGGATAACGACTGATCAATTTTGCCGTGATGTCCAACGATTCGGGAGATGCGGTGATGTATTTCGCCACTTCATCCCAGGAAATATCGAAATACACATGGGAATACGCGGGGTCCAATAAAATTTCCTCTAACATTGCGGCATGGTTGGTCATCGGATGGACGACTCTTCCTGTCCCGGTATGCGCCCAAATGGTGGTGGCGCCTGGATGGCGTTTGAAAAGCGCTTTGGCTGATTCAAGAAAGGCCGGCTCCGCCCCCTTCTTAGCGAAAGGGCGATCGGCGTCGTTGTGGAAAATAATCACGAGCCCTGCCTCTGCGGCCAAATCAAAAATTCGGTCCAGCGCCGGATCGTTTAAACTCGCTACGTCCCCGCTGATTTTCGAAGACACAAACTCTTTGTGAATTGTGAACTCGCCGATACCAACGAATACGCCCGGAAAAGTTTTCAAGACCCGCCTTATGTGATCCGCCGCGTACATGTCTGTTGGGTTGAATCCGGTGATCATCGGATCAAAACGGGCGCGATCTTTCTTGGGTAGCGAGAGATAGGCTGTCGCGATCACGGCATCGGTGAAAGAGTAATAGTACAGAGGGCTGTCGGTGTCCAAATAATACGTGGGAGCTTTGTCTCCCATCACACGGTACGACCACTGTTGTTGAAGTGGAATCCCGAACAACGCCACCCGGCCGACTTTATCACCCATGATCTTGAGGAAATCGTGAATATCCGTTCCTTCCTGGATGTAGTTCGTGAGATGGAAATGAGCATCGTTGAATTCGTAAGTTCCTTTTTTCGCCGCGTGGACACAAAGGGGAACTGTCGCCAACACAGCGACCAGCGCAATGATATATTTGTTTTTTCGATTCATAGCGCAGCTCCACCGCAACCCAACAAGGGATCAAGCATGGCCGTCGTCCCGGCCCATCTTTTAAAGGATGTGTGCGTCGAGAAGAGGATAAGCCGGGACCCAGCCTCTCCGGAGGGTGAGGTGATCCCATCACACCTTCTGCCGGAACGACTGGGCCCCGGCTTATCCACTTGCCAACAATCACTCCCCTTAAAAGCGAGGCCGGGGCGACGGCGACCTTCTAAAATTTCTTCGTATAAAAACAAGGTCCCACGATTCCATTTCATAGCCCAGCCCCAGTGCAACCAAGGTGAAAAAACGAGAAATCGTAATGTCATCATATGCCTCCCTAGAAATTAATCAACCACGATGCCGAAAGGATCGTCCCTTTTTGGCCACCGACGTAATAGCCGAAAACGGAGGACGTGGGCGAGCGGTCAATTTGGATTGCGTGGAAATTCATGCGGCAATTGCGGGTTTCGAACATGTACCAGTTTACGCCTTCGATCAACTCTCGACTATCGCTGTAACCGGCGTCTTTGTCTCCAAAAACAAACGCCGTGCTGATATATCCCTCGAGTTTTTTTGGCTTCAGCATTTTCGCCACATGAACAAAAAAACCGGTGTCGACAACGGAATTGATGGGCAGTGGCCCATTGGCTTCAAAATCGCTTAACTTACGCAGATACCCCTCGCCTTGCACATGCCATCCTCGATATTTGAATCCGGCATCAGTGGCGGCCATTTGATACTTCACGTTCTCAACCGTCACGCCAGTGGCAAGTGCTCCGGATTCAAATGGCAGAAGACTGTCGGCCATTCGGATCTGAGTGGAGTCAGGCGCCTGATTGGTTGTCGATGTGGCGCGGTTCTGTTTGGCCTGCGTATACGCCATCCCAAACCGGGTCGCGAGTTGCTGATGATTTTCGAAGTCACCATTTCCGCTTCTGGGTCCAAATTCTTGTGTTGTGGGCATCCACCAAATGCTTCCACTCGCCGCAAAATCCCGTGAATCCTCAGTCGCGTTGACATTGAGCGTGGTGAGGTTGTTGCCCAACATCACGTTGTAGTTCAATCCCGGGAGCGCCTCGCCAGTCACCCAAACGCCTTGCGTAAATCCGGGACGAAAAAATTCTTCCGCCATGTTTCGGTCCGTTCCCAACCAATTGGGGTGGGAATAAGTCAATGTCCGAATTCCTGGTAGGGATCCAACACCGGCAAAAATCGCAACTTTTCTATTGAACACCCACGCGATATTGCCAATGATCGCCACTTTATCTGTGGCGTTCACCGTCCAATAGGTCGCCTGGTAAAGCAACCGCCGATCATAGACCCATCCCATAAGACTCATGAGGACCCGATGGGGCACAGAAAAGAAATTTGCCGTGTCGATATTCCGGGTGTTTCCGAGATGATCGCTATAAGTTTGTGTCGCTGGCAATTGATTGAGGTAACGCATCATCATATACAGCGTCAATTTCATCTCACCATTCGTTGATTGCACGAGAGATATTCCGTTTCCGGAGGTGAAATCAATCTTGCTTTGATCTGGAGCGGCTGGAACCTCATGTGCCCTTGAGGTTGTTTCCTGAATTTGCCGTTGAACTTCCTCGCGAACCTGGTCCATCGTCACCTCAGCCCCTACCTGCCGAATCAGTGAACTCCCCACCAACACAAAAAATAGGGCCGAACTTGATATCTTCTTAAACTTCAATTTTTGGCCCCTTTCTCATCAATGAGCTGCAAGATCTCCGACGCAAACACTTCCTCAGGTGATAACTCTTTTTGAGTGAGGCCCTGTTCCTGAACATATTTAAAAAAAGCGCCCAATGTTTTCGGGTTGTTTCTAACGCCGTAAGACCAATAATTTTTCTTCATCAACTCAAGGGTTTCATCGCGATATGGTTCTCCCCAGGGGAGCGGAAGACTATTTCCCTCCAAGGCTTGAGTCTTTGCCTCTGAAAACGCGATAAAAATGGCCTCCGGCAACCAGGGGTTGGCCTCAACCAACTCCTTACGCACGGCCAAGACCGTCATGACGGGAAATATCCGCGTATCATGGAAATAATTTTGTTCAGCGGTTTTTGAATCAGGGAAATAAGGTTTAACCGCCTCGGTGGAGGAGGGAATGGTTGGGTCCCAACTCACACTCCCCGCTACAAAAGTCGAAGACGATTCAACAATACCTCGCGCCCAGACCCGCACGGAGGCACCGGACACATTAACCGCCAGGGAGCCGTCGCTTTTCGCGACAATGTGCCGATGCGGAAACGCGCGCCATAGATAGACCGGGACCAACACCCAATCATGAGTTTCTTCGCTGGAAAAACGTTTTAAGAATGCCGCGAAATCAACTTCAACAATGTCTCCGGCCGAGCCCTGTTCAATTTTTTGCTCAATCTGGGAGAGAGTGGCGGTGGCGTAACTGATTCGACATTCCGGAATCTCAATAGCGCCATTCACGATGGACCGCGTGTGAGGATAGTCCTGAGTCATGATGGACAATGGGATCGGATCGGCGCCCCAACAATAGAGTGCGGTGCTTACACAAAAAAGCGCGCAATAAATATTTTTTTTAAATTTCATAGCGCGGCACCGCGGCAACCCAACAAGGGATCAGGCATGGCCGTCGTCCCGGCCCATTTTTTAAAAGTTGTGCGCGTCGAGAAGAGCATAAGCCGGGACCCAGCCTCTCCGGAGGGGGAGGTGATCCCATCACACCTTCTACCGGAACGACTGGGCCCCGGCTTATCCACTTGCCAACAATCACTCCCCTTAAAGGCGAGGCCGGGGCGACGGCGACCTTCAAATATTTCTTCGTTTAAAAACAAGATCCCACGTTTCCATTTCATAAATGTTTCTGCAAGGTCACCCCAAAGATCTGATCATCCTCCAGATTTCGAGTGAATTGCCAAGTGCAATAAAATTCCAAAATTGTTTGGTAGTGCCACGGAAACTCGGCGCCCACGGTTCCGTCAACCTGGTTCCATTCATCGGTAATGCTCTCGAAAAAGGCTTCAGCATTGGCGTAAGGGGTAATTCGGAATCGGCTGATCGCCACATTGCGCTCCAGGCGGAGACGGTTGCGGTAACGAGTGGATTCCACGTCGCCAATAAATCGAAGTTCCCCTCGGTTTCGATCGGTTAACAGCCAAGCCTGTCCCAATGGGAAACGAAACGTCACCTCCCCCAAAGCCCGTTCTTCATCCAGGTCCGGATCCCCAGATACCAGGTCAGGCAAATAGGCGTAGCCCAACCTCACGCTTATTCTCTTGGACTTTTCAGCATTGGGATCTTTGAAAACATAACGCCGAAAAAATGAGAGCAAACCGATATCGAGATCATACTCAAACCCCGCGCTTGTGAATTCTTCCACTTCTTCTTTCCACGTTCCGTTGGCCACAAACCGACTTCGCAAGTTGCTGTTGTGCGTGATATAGAGCGCCATTTCTGGTGCGACTCTCAGTTCCGCTAATAAACGGCCCGGGGAAAAAATGCCGGCGACAAATAGGCCAAGGGGGAACAAGGTCCATTGTCGCCGACATTTTCGCATCGATTTGATGCTCTGTTACTTCGGTGCAATTTTGTACGGATTACCGTTGAGTCTCTTCGAGATATCGGTGATCGCTTTCTGAGCCCGCACGCTGTTTCCCGCCGCATCCAGCGGTGGCGAAAAGGCGGCAATACCGAATTTTCCTGGGGACACGGCAATAATACCGCCTCCCACGCCGCTTTTACCGGGAAGCCCGGTCATAAACAGCCATTTTCCAGAATCGTCATAGAGTCCTGCCGTCGACATGACAGCCAGAATGCCCGGGATATGTTTTTGATCGATCACCTGTTTTTTCGTAACGGGGTTCTTGCCGCCATTGGCCAAGGTTGCGGCCATCATCCCCAAGTCTTTGGCGTTCACATTGATGGAGCATTGGCGCGTATAGAGGTCAACAGCCTGTTCGTGTTTTTCTTTAATGAGGCCATAAGCGTACATGAGCGCACCAATGGCGCGGTTGCGCTGATTGGTGTCAGCCTCGGATTTGTAAACCTCTTGATTGACCTCCAAGGGACGGCCCGCGCAATCGCTGTGAATACCGAGAATCTTGGCCCACACTTCATCCGCCGTCGCTCCTTTGACGTTGCTGGTGGTGGTGATCGCGCCAGGGTTGACCAGCGGGTTCATCTCATGGCCGCGGTATTGCTCAACAGCCACAATCGAGTTGAAAACCTGCCCGGTGGCATCAACGCCAACGCCCTTTTCAATTACATCCTCTCCGGACTCCTGCATGACTTGCGCCATCGTGAACACTTTGGAAATGGACTGAATTGAAAACAATTTATCTATATCCCCTATGGTGTACACCTTGCCGTCCACAGTCACCAACGCGATGCCGAAATACTGCGACGGCACTTTGGCCAAGGCGGGAATGTAGTCGGCGTTTTTCCCTTCCTGCAATCCTTTGTATTTCGTGTAAGCCTGGTTGAGGGCGGCGTCGACCTCCGTTTTCTTGAGATCAGCCGCGAAAGACGTGGCCGTTGCCAGCATGAACACAATGGCGACCAGACTTCTAATCGCCCCTCTTCCTGAATCAAATTTCATCAACATATTTGGTTCCTCCTTAATCATCCTTACTTGTTAATTGTTTGAAAAGTCTTTCGACGAGAATTTGTAATGCGCCGAGAACTGAATGCGTTGATCTTGCCCAGATTTTCCGTTGTTATCCTCGCGTCGGCCGAACAGATATTCCGCGCCGTAGAACACGTTCTTCGTCGGATAATAAAGAAGGTTGGCTGAGGCATATTGTCCCAGGTGGAACGCGTCCCCGGCTTGGAAGTCGGTGTTGTCCACCTGCGTGAAACTATAGCCGATGGAACTGGAGAATTTATCGCTCCACCAAAGGTCGTAATAAGCGGACACACCCACCAGGGGAACAGCGGCCGCACTGATCATGGTCGACGTGGATCCTTTTGGGGCCAAATCCATGCCCCCGTCGTTCATGTAACTGGCGATTCCTTCTCCGAACACAACACCGACACGAAGAGCGTCTTTTTTGCGGACGTTAACCACCGAGGTGAGGTCAAGACCCCAACCGGTTTCATTTCCATTGGGTTCGTTGTCCACAGCCCCCGGGGTATCATAACCGAGGTAGCGCAAAATACCGGCCGCTTGCACATGTCCCCACCCGCCGTTGCGACGAAGTTGAGCGGTAAAGTCCGGATATTTTTCGTCGCCTTTAATCGAAGAACCCAAGGCGGGGTCCAAATTTCGAATTTGGCCCGTATCAACATCGGTACCGGGAACCTCGATACCCAAAGAAAATTTGGTCTTGTCGGATCCTTGGGTCCATCGCAATTGGGGTGTCCGGTAAAAAACCATTCCCGACGGACCCCAGTAATCGATGGTGTTGGGAAAAATGTCCCCGTCCATGAAAAGGGAATTGGTCTGACCGGCCAAGATGGGACCAAATTGGCCATAGGCATGTCGGAGTCGAATGGTGGTCTGGCCTTCGTCGACCCCAACGCCGAACAAATCAAATTCGAACTTGGTGTAAACGTCACCTTTTTCGGTGGGGAGCGTTGCCTGTACCCCCAAGCGGCTCTGTCGAGCGGAAACAATGGCCTGACCGTCACTTCCATAAAGTCCTTCCGTTGTGGGAATTCGGCTCGGTCGGAGCGTGGCCTCCCACGCGGGATTAACACGGTTAAAGTCTTGAATGTAATCCAACATGGCGAACCCATAGACTTCAAACGAGGGGTCGGCTTGGGCCAGGCGCTGGGTCGTTGCGCAAATCAAAAAAAGAAATGCGAAAGACAAGCGTTTCAGAACAGTGGAATGCATAAGGCGGGTCCTCCTACATAAATAATTTTATAGGGAGATTAGATGGTTTCCGCGAAACAACGTCTATTGGACCTTGGTCCAATTAAGAAATTACTGAACATTTGATAAATCAAACGTATGATAAAAAGACTGTTGTTGGCTGTGATGCTGGTTTTAAATGCAGTTCATTCTTGCACGGTTTCATATGCCGCAGAGAATTCCCAGTTGAAATCTGTTTGGTACGATCGAAATTTCGAGCGTGCGCCACTCAAAAAAATTCTCGTGATCGGACTCTCGGAGCAGATCGAAAAACAGAAGGCTTTCGAGAACGCCTTTGCGAGCGTGATCCGCAAGGGCGGCGGAGAAGCGGCGACCGGATGGGAGGTTCTCCCCCCCAAGATGGGCGTGGGAAAAGAATCGGTCAAAGCGGCCATCAAAGGAAAAGGTTTTGATGCCGTCTTGGTGTCGCGACTTTTGAGAGTTGACCTGAAAACCGATTATGTCTCCGGCACCAAAACCGAGCGACCTTCGACCCCCTCCAACCCTTACAACGGATCCTTCGATAATGACTATCAGGATATGTACAACACCGTCTATACGCCCGGCTATCTTCTCAATTCAAGGGTCGTTATCATGCAAACAAAGATTTTTTCGCCAGAGGGTGAATTAATTTGGTCCGCAGAGTCCGAAACGTTTGATCCCCACTCCGTGACTGATTTGGTCGCGTCATTGGCCAGAGCGATGGGCCGTGACCTGTCCGACAAAGGGCTGATTGCGCCCCGACATTAACCTCAATGCGGTTTAGTTAAGGGGATTACCGTCCATAATCTTGGCCATTCCGATGTCAGAAGAAGTCGTCGCCCCGGCATGCCGTTTGGCCGGGGCCCAGGTGTAGCCTCGGTCAAAACCTGGATCCCGGCCAAGAAGCGTGCCGGGATGACGACCAATCGTCGACGGAGGATCTCTTAACTAATCCGCATTGCAATTAGTTCGTCAGTAATACCAGAAACCGATGGAAACAAAGTTGTTGAGGTAGTCGCGAGCCGAGTCGATGGTATAGGTGAAACCCCAATCATACTCCCCCCAAATTCGGGTATGAAATAAGCGAAGTTCCGCTCCGCCGGTCAAATGCGTGCGGCTATCGCTGGACGAATAAAAGGACGGCTCGTAATAGCTCCCCAACCGAAGTCGCAACCGCCCTGGTAACGCTTCTACTTCGGTACCTATCCGAACGCTGAGAGTTGTTTCAGCGCCCACAGTCTGTTTCTTTTGGGCCAAGACGGATTCAACGCCAACGGCATTGTCACTGGCTCCAATAAAAACCAGATCTCCCGCCAAAAGCCAAGGACGGCTTTTCCAAAAGGGCGCGGACTTCGAGCGATAGGACGCCCCCACACCAAACTGCCATGGCAAGGTGGCATCACTGGGAATAATCAACCCATTCACGGTGACGGGCGATGTACTTGTTGTATTCAATGACTGCGCTGAACGAATTGAAGACGCGAAAGAAGCTCCGAAACGAAATCCGCTGTGTTTGGGGTTCCAAATTCCGCCGACGTCCCACCCGACACCTGAAATTTTTCCAAGCGTGGCGTCAAAACTCGTGGTCCGAAGTTTGATTATCGTTGCGCGCAGACCAATCCCAAGCGTGAGCTGTTCATCCATCAACTGCCGGCCCAAGGCGAACGAGGTGGCATTTAACACATACTCATCGTCTGGATTGGAAGAGTTTTCCAACTTCAGCAATTCACCATTGGAAAGGATGCCCACTCCCCACGCCCCGTATTGCCCCATGATTCCGAGGCTTCTAATACGATGACCCGCGTAATTGGGAGGAGAAAAACCGTTGTTGTCAAAGTCATTACTTTTCAAATCATTCACGCCCGCGGTCCAATCCCAGTCAAATTTCTTTTTTGATCGCGCCGTCCGAAAGGCCACGCCGGCCGGATTGGAATTAAGCGCCATGATGCCTTCCGCCAATCCAATGTAGGCGCCCCCCAACGCCACTTGTTTGGCCGATCCAATAATGGGGCCTTGTCTTAAATCCAAACGATAATTGTTGTCTTCAATGGGGGGGCCGGAAATTTCCGCGCTCCTTGCTGTTCGCGCGAATAAAACAACAAATAAAAAAGCAAGGGATAGGTGATTTTTCAACGAACCAAGGGAACTTTCTGGGCCAATTCAACGGCGACAATGGCCTCCAACTTATTTTCTATTTGAAAAAATCGAGCCACGATCTTGGGCGGAAGTTTTTTTAAGAACTTTCCGACAAAAGATTTCTTCACCTTGAGTTGTTCTTGTTTAACGCTAAAAAATTCATCAAGAAGTTCCTTGGCTGTTTCTTCGGAAAGAGTCATCCAATTTCCAACGTAATTGGTCAACAGCGCGGTGGCCTTCTCAGAGGGTTTTCTCATGGCCTCCACATATTCTTCATAGATCGGCCAAAATAGAGCGGCCGTTGCCGCGTCCATTTGCATGTTCTTTTCAACGATGGCCTTGCGTTGAACTTCGATCACCGCTCGGTTTAACTCCCCTTCTCCAGGCGTGGACATGGCTTGCCCCATAACTGGAATCATGACGATGAGAGCCGCGACAATAATCCATTTTAAACTCTGCATAAATCCTCCTTACACACGATAAAATTCCGACATTAAAGCGCGGCTTTGCCGCGACCATTGTTGTGATGCCATCATATCAATCGATATGGCGTGGGATGTGACCCGTGTCTCCTTGGAACTAAAACAAACGACTTAAGTGATGCGGCATTTGAAAAGTTCGTACCTAAAGGTACTGCACAAAACGCTGTCGCCCCGGCAAGCCTTTGGCCGGGGTCCAGGTTTTCGTCGAGATCAGAACCTGGGTCCCGTACCGTTCCACAATGATCTTGGTCGGTACGTACCGGCATTATGTAAATCAATGTATCGGTACGGCCAAGAAGCGTGCCGGGACGACGATTTTGTAAATTTATTTTCTTCGTTTGTATTATTCAGAAGCCGGCGACTTTTTTCTTCCGCCAAAGAGGGAGGCCGGCAAACGAATCACGTTGCCAATGATGCGCATCGGCAGGTCCGCCAACGTCTGGATGGAACGAAATTTGGTGTCAAGGCGTCCTTGTTTATAATTCACATCAACGATCAACGGCAATAATTCTCCGTTCGGGCCCAACATGAGAGTTGAAACTCCGGGAATGGCCGTCAATAAGTTGCGTGTTCCCACCAACGGATTTACAGCCATAACGCCTTCAGCCGATTTTAAATCTGCGCCGGCCCAGCCGGTGTAGACTATTTCTAGATGGGGCGATTTGAAACAAACGGGGTTATTAAAAGTGATACGCCCTCCTCCGATCGAGCCAGTGGCGTCGATAACCTCAAAAGGAAATCCACTTTCCAAACGCCCCGTCATCGAATCAATAAGCGACTTTAGATTGAGCCGATTAAGCAATGCGAGCGAAAAGGAGCCCGCTCGGATGCGGCCTTTGCGACCGGCCAGACTGAGGTGACCCGAGAGACTGTCCGGATCCCATGGCTTCAAATGACCCGCCAAACTCACCTTTGACGACCATCGCCCTCTTCGCAAAATAGGATTGGTGGAAATTTCAAACATGAACGGCTCGACCTCGATATTGGTGATTGTGGCAGAGGAGGCGAATCGGTGGAATCCATCCGGCATACGGTTCGATAATGAGCCGCTTACAAGAAACGTTCCGCTGGAGACAGAACCGCGAATATTTTCCAGTTGGACCTCTGACTGATCCCAATTCACACGACCCCCAACATCATCAAACGGAATGTTTCGCCACATGAGTTCTTGGAAACGTCCATCCACGCTCCAAGCGACGTTGGGCGCAAAGGCCTGAAACATTCCCCGATCGATCGGATTCGCGCTCCATTTTATGTCCGCGCTCATTTTCCCCCTTGAGAGATTTAGCCTCTTGGCGAGACCGGGCAAAAACGTCAAATCCAAATTATTAATGGTCATCGCCACATCCAGGGGCCCAGTCGCTTTGCTCCGGGAGATATGAGGCAAAGAGGCGCCACCGGTAAGTCCGCCGCCCTCCCAATTTACCTCGAGACCTGCGATGAAGACCCGCCCAGCCGGGTCCATCCGCAATGTTCCAACGATGTCTTTCAGCGGAGATTTTTCTTGGAAAGAGGCATCGCCGCGAATCTCGAGGTTGGCGGAACGCGATTTCGAAAGGGAATCCAAGGCAGCGACAGTATTCCATCGCCCAATTTGATACACAGGAAAATCGTTGAGAGCCAAATCAAAATTAAACCCTCCGGTCCAGGGCACGGTCGAAACTGTTAAAGCGAGAATATTTTCCACCCGCAGTTTATCGCCCTGCGCCCGAATGCTGAAAAACACGGGAGAGCGAGGCGTGGCGCGCATTTTCCAGGACCCGTTCCCAGTTACTGTACCACCCCATATGTTTATTCGAAATGTGTAATTTGAATCACGCCATTGGGCCATTCGGATTTCGGCGGTGGCCGGCGACAAAGAAGATTTCCAATCGGCCGCAATGACCATCGGACCTGAACTGAGAACCACCGCATCAATCCGTAGAGGCAGCGGCGCGCTGGAACCTCTCGACACGGGATTTTTTAGAAGCACGTTCATTTTCCATTCAAGAGTTGGAAAAAGTTCGCCCTTCACTTCGAAGGGACCGGTCGCGCCCATGGTGGAAAATTTTCCATTTAAACGGAGGTCGTAGGTTTTGGTCTTGGGAGAAAAGCGTGTGGAGGCATTCGCTTCTAATTCAACCACGGGAATCGAAGAGGTGCTTGAATCAACAATGGTCACCCGGCCTTCTTTAAGAGAAAGCGCTTCGATCCGCATGGATTGGATATGGGAGGATTTTTGAGAAAAGATAATTGGAAGGCCATAGGGATCGCCTCGTTTGGGTTGTCGATAAATTATTTTGGGACGATCAAGGCCGATGCGGGAGAAAACGATATCCCCTTTCAACAAAGGCAATATTTTTAAGTCGAATCTCAGTTGAACCGCATTCATTCGAAGGACGTCTTCTGGAAAAACCAATGAAACATCATGAGCTGACATCCAGGGTCTTAGTCCCAAGTGCCCTGCGATTAAGCCGATCCGCGTTTCCGCACCCGTCGCGATTGAAATCCTTTTTTCCATTCCCGTCTTGAACCCAGGACTTTTGATTCGCGCTTCCACTTTTGTCCAAGCGAGATATAAAAACACCCCAAACCCAAGGGCCGTTGTTGCAATTAAAATTAAAACAACGCGAAAATTAAAAATCGACTTTAATGGCGAAGTTTTCATAGCGTGGCTCCGCTGCAACCCAACAAGGGATCAAACATGGCCGTCGTCCCGGCCCATTTTTTAAAGGATGTGTACGCCAAGAAGAGTATAAGCCGGGACCCAGCCTCTCCGGAGGGTGAGGTGTGTCCATCACACCTTCTGCCGGAACGACTGGGCCCCGGCTTATCCACTTGCCAACAATCACCCCACTTAAAAACGAGGCCGGGGCGACGGCGACCTTCAAACATTTCTTCGTATAAAAACAAGATCCTACGATTCCGTTTCATGGTGCGGGTTAACCGCCATCCAAGGGGTTTCCTCCCCGCTCTCTCTCAATGGAATTTTTTAGAATTTTCCTTCAATCCCCAACGTGAAGCCGCGCATTTGGATATCAAGCTGGGTGGGACGATCTCCGCTTGGTTCCGCGGACTCCAAATCGAAGAGGCGATAACCGCCCAAAATATTCAAACCAGGCGTGACGGACCAAACAATGGCGGCGTGCGCGAGAACCGAGAGTTCTGACGCAGAACCGATAGCGAAACCTCCGGCATCGCCGTAAAGCTCAACGGCCCATTTCTCACTTAAAGCTGATTTGATTCTCATTCCCAAATACGGATCCACCCAGTTCACGTAGTCCGACCGGTCCCTATCGTTGTTGGGGTCATAAGGTTCAAACTGAAGCTTATAGCTGTTGGAATACCCTCGAATTCCCGCCAACCCGTCCAGCTGTAAATTTCGATCGCTACCATCGAAGTCTGTATCAAGAAAAGAAAGATACGCTCCCCCCGTAAAGATCGCGCTTTCAAAATCCCACTGAACACTCTGAGAACTGGAGAGCTGTTGACTCGTATTCTGTTTTCCGAAGAAAAGATCCATCATCAGGCCCCAATTGTCGAAGCGCCGTTCCCCGCCAATGGTGAAGCCGTGATTATTCCCATTGATCACCTTGCTCGTGTCGTCAAGGTCTGCGGAAGACCCTTCGACAGTTACATTGCCAGTCACCCCATAGGTCCAATATTCCAAGCGAAGACCGCCAGTCAAATCATCCGCGAGTACAACCAGCTGTTGAAAGCTGATAAGAGTGACGATGATCGCAAAAGCTTTCAACCTATGTGTTTTCATAAAAACGACCTCCTAAAAAATAACAACAATGCTGGGCAGGATTTCACCCTGCATGAAGACGGACCCCTGATAACCCACGACGCAACCACCGGAACAGGCAATGGCCCCACTCCCTTCTACAAACGAAACGTAGCCCCGCGCATCGAGGCGAAACCCAATTCTTTCGGTGGGAAAATATTTCACACCGCCTCCCAAACCAACGGAGAAAAGAGTTGTGTCTTCCAATCCCCCTGAAAAAGACAAGTTCGTCGCTCCCAACGTGCCCACCAGAAACGGTCGATAGGGTTCGTATTCATATTCGCGCAGCAACCCAACCTGCCATTCGTCCACCCTCACATTTACGGAAGAAGTGAACCCAGGAACATTAAAACCCGTCTCTTGGTGGCTATAGAGAAATTCGAGTTTCTCCTGCAATCCTGGCAGAGGCATGTTAACGGTCGCGCCAACCGCGGCGGCCGGATCAAAATTAATGGAATCTCCGGTTGCGGTGTCTTGCAATTGCCCCCCGAAACGAACGCCATAGAAAGGCGCCACTTCAAAACCTCCCGCGCTTATTGGACCCGCCATCAAAAGCGGGAAAATCCCAATGAGCAGTCTTTTTTTCATGACTTCAGATCCAATTTACTTTGGAAGATTCGAAAGAATTTTTTCTTGCTGAAATTTATTTTTAAGCATTTCAATCCACTCTTTGAAAATGCCACTGACCTTCGGAACAATTTCTTCGTCTTCGGATGCTGCCAATTTCTCCGGCGAGACTTCGTCAAGCAAGGCGATGATTCGTTCTTTCGTCACCGAATCGATGGCCTCGACCTCCAATGTACCAGCCGGTTTTTTTGAGTCCTGGGGAACCGCCTTGGTTCCGCCAGAATCCATATAGTAATTCCCTCGCTTCAAACCTCGTATCGCGCACCGAACATTCAGAACGCCTTCGCCCGGAACATCGGAAATGTCAACGATTGGATTGAAGGTTTCAATGGCGAAGGAACGAAACAGGTCAGAAAGAGCCGCTTTATCCTCCAATGAAAGCTGATCGTAGTGGGAGTGTTCGCTCTGAAGGATGACGACAGGCTCAAACATCATTTTTGGATAATTGATGGCCCGCTTTGTCGGGTGCCGGTCAACGAGAAGGGATTTTCTCTCTTTGCTCCTCTTGAACCCGGAAAGATCCCCAAGAAACGGGGAAACGTTTTTCTTTTTGGCCGCGTATCCCAACGAGAAACAAACCACGAGGGCCGCAGTGGATAAAAGAATATTTATATTTCGATATTTCATAGGTTTCCTCACTTTGCCTGGGGCGGATAATTTTCAAATGCCTTCTTCAAGGAACGGCGAGCGGTTTCTAAGTTTTTATCCTTGCTGTCCTCCAACACCTGAACCAAATAGGCCCGCCACACCAAGTTCTTCGATTCACGGTCAATCAAATCAACAATCAGGGTTCCCTCTCGGTAGTCGTACGTCACATACCGGTCATAGGAGGTCCCCCAATGATCATGATAATAAGCCCCGTAATAGGTTGAGTTTGTCGGAATGCTGGCAATGTCTTGTTTGTTTTTGACGCCCACCCAATATTGGATAACCATGTCAGGGTTTTGCTCCAACGAAACAGACTTAAGTCCCTCAGCATCCAAATTTTCCCGAAGAAGCCCCTCCACCCGTTCCCGGATCAGATTGTTCGAAAGAAGTCCGCTCTCGTTGATTTCCTTGGCTTCAAGAAAGGCGTAGGTTTTGAATTTTCCAAAGTCGGCCTTTTCGTCATAATCTGTTCTGACATTTCCCATGGTCGCACAGGCTGACAAAACCGCCGCCACCAAAAACCATTTCCCTATTTTCACGGTTTTTCTCCTCCTGACGATGGTTCAGTAAAGCGGACCTCAATCCCAAGAAAGGGTCCATAAACACGTCCGTCAAATTGAGTGGAAGTATCTCCGCCTTCCTCTTCGGTTCGAATATCGTGGTGACGATAGCCCAGATTGACAAGAATTGATTTGGATAAGTGGATATTGAGCTCAGGAATGACCATCCACGTCAATTCCGAAGCGGACCCAATTCCAAACCCTCCCACATTTCCGCGAACGTCCACGCTCAATAAGTTGGTCATGATCCACGTGACACGCGCTCCAACGAGGGGGTCAACATATCTTTTCTTGTCAGATTCATGAACGCCGGACGAATAATCCAATTCTTGTTTGAGAGCCACGAATCGCGCCCCCGCCATTGCTTCGTATATCAACCGCTCAGACCCCAATCTATAATTCACTCCCAATTCAGTGTTGTAATCATGCCCATCAAGATTCACGGTGTTCGCGGAGTCAATCCGTGATTCCGCTGAAAAATTAGCGATCGTATTATCGGCCGTAATGCCCCAATGCTCCCTCCAAGCCTCCAAACGGATTTTTATTCCGTTGGTGTCAAAACCCATCAAGTCACTGGACCCCGTCACGAAAGACGCCGAATGTCCATTGACGGTCGCTCGACCGTCAATGGACAACGGAGCAAAAGCGGCTTGAACGCGGTATTCCCAGCCTGCATTGTCATCAAGGTTTGCCAACGACGGCGCCGCCAGGCCCCCCCCCGCGAGAACAAACACTAAAAACAACCCCCACCAATTAGATCGCTCTGACATTGACTATCTCCTGGTTATTGTGGTTTCGATCGAATCGCATCCATCATACTTTTATCGACCAACATGATTTCGATGCGACGATTCTTCTGACGGCCTTCAACGGTATTGTTGGGGGCAACAGGCTCATACTCCCCGCGTCCCGAAGCAATCAATCGTTCCGGTTCGATATTGCCTTGCTCTTGCATATACCGGACCACATTTGTCGCGCGAAGAACCGAAAGCTCCCAATTCGTCGGGAAAATATTCTGGAATTTTTTTGAAACGGGAATGTTGTCCGTATGTCCCACAACGCGAATAACTTTATCGCTATATTGAGCCAAGGCTTGTGCCACCTTTTTCAAAACATTCTGGCCGCTTTTTTTCAGCGTGGCGCTGCCGGAATCGAAGAACAGCTGTTCCGCCACATCCACAGTCAACATATTCTGATACTGGGTCACTTTTAAATTTCCTTCCTGAACCTCTTGTTGCAGTTGACCGACGACATTTCTGTATTGATTTTGTGTTTGTTCACTGGCGCGCCGAAGGTCTTCAGCTTGCTGGTTAAGAGCTGTATTGGCATTTTTCGCATCAGCCAATTCTTTTTCCAGATTTTGGTTTTTGGCGCTCAAGGCCTCCAACTGGGCCTTATTGTCCGACTCCAACTTTTTATATTTGCTCGTGCTGACGCATCCCAACAATCCGGTGGTGATCGCCAAAAGAAATATCAATCGTTTCATAATTATTCTCCTTATCAATGATGTTCAACAAAAACAATGGGTCTATCAGACCTAACAAGGGGATGTTTTTCTATTGGACTTTGGTCCAATCACGAATTCAGGGCTATTGAAGCAAGGTGCGGCAAGCGTGAGATATCTCATTACGATGCTCTTTGAGACAATGAAGAATTCGCCGATAGCTGACCCGGACATCCCTGCAATACTGAAACGCGTCGTCCCCGCAATCCTTCTGCAGTTTTTTTAATTCCTTCGACCACGTCTTCAGGTATTCTTTGCATTCTTGAGAGAGGAATTTATCGTGGCGGTCCAAACAATCAAACACCCGCCCTTCCCCCGGCTGGAGGTTTGAGCAATACGTTTCCAATTCGATTTCGCACGGCCCTTTGAGAGCTGGATCGCCCGTATCAGGAGATCCAGGAATTGAAAAGAAGGTGATAACGGAGAGGATGATCATTCCCCCCATCGCGATTTTTTTCATTGTGAGATCATGAAATCTTTACGAGCGCACCGATATTGGACTTTGGTCCAATGGGTAAGGAAAACACGCAGAGATCCAATATGACAAGCATCATATAACCGGGCAAACGGATTTATTAGATTAGAAGGGCAATTGAGGGAGGTGGTATTTATGATCTCCGCGGCAGTGCATATCGTATTTTTATGGATTTTGGGGTTGACACTCCAAGCAAAAACCGTTCAAACACCAACGCCAAAACCCGAAATCCAGCAAGAACAAAAGGCACCTGAACCAACTCCAGAGAAAATTGAGCCGGCTGTTACACCTGTGATCCTTACACCTTCATAGGAGAGTGTTTCCGGGTTTTTTTTCATTATCTTGGGTTGCAGTTTGGCTTTTGTGAATAAGGCTGAGTAAAGATTGATCATCAAAAGGTTTCATTAAAAAGCCATAGGCTCCGTTGGCCATCGCCTTTTCACGATCGCCCGGTTTCGCATGTCCCGTTATGAAAATTATTTTCAATGGCGAGCGAAATTCACGCAAACGGTTCTGAACTTGGAGTCCATCCATCCCGGGCATATGAATATCCATAATGACTGTTCCTTGAGATTCCATCGGGACGGAATCGAGGAAGCCTGTTCCCGTTGAAAACGTCTCCGCCATATATCCTGCGGACAAAAAAAGACGGCGGAGAGAGTTTCGGATGGATTCGTCATCGTCGACGATAAATATCGACTTTCCAGGTTGACTCATACACTCAACTCAAGAATATAATTGGTTTTCTCATGGTCGGGCATGCATCAATAGTAAAAAAAGGGAGGAAGAGCGCCTATTGGACTTTAGTCCAAAAGAAAAACAGGGCTGAAAGAAATGAGGTTTTAGTTTTTGGGGACCGGGGAGATATTGGCTATTTCGGCGAGACGAACAAGATCTGCGACAGAGGAGGCCTTCATTTTCTCCATCACCTTCCCACGATGAACCTTGATTGTTTTTTCAGAGACCCCCAAACTGAAAGCAATCTGCTTATTGAGCCGACCAGAGATAACCCAACGCAACACTTCATTTTCACGTTCAGTTAAGTTACCGAGGGAACGTTTGACTTTGGAAAGGACTCTTTGATGTTCGTGCACTTGTGAGTCCTGGGCCAAAGCCCGCTTGACGGCATCCAAAAGTTCTTGTTGATCGTAGGGTTTTGAAAGAAAATCAACGGCTCCGTTTTTCATGGCCCGAACACTGGTTTTGATATCCCCGTGCCCGGTAATGAACACGATTGAATATGAAAAACCTCTCCTCGCAAGCTCCTCTTGGAGATCCATTCCATTTAAACCCGGCATACGCAGGTCAAGAACCAAACAGCAATGATGCACGTTATTTTTTTCTCTAAAAATTCGTTGGCGGAAGCAAAGGTTTCAACGGCATATCCCGCTGAACGCAAAAGACGCCCTAGACTCGTGCGGATGGACACATCATCATCTACAACGTAAACAATGGCTTGGTTCATTGTCATGTGGATACGCCATTCACGTTTTGGCTCAAGGCTGGCAGGGTTATAAAAAACGTCGCCCCCCGCTTCGGATTGTTTTCAGCGCCAATTTGTCCGCCATGGGCCTTGATAATGGCTTTGCTAATGGCGAGGCCCATGCCCATCCCGTCTTTTTTGGTGGTAAAAAACGGATCAAATAAATTCTTCATACTCTCTTTGGAGATCCCGGGCCCTGAATCGGACACTTTGACACAGACGTCCTCTCCCTTCCGATGTGAAATAATTCTCAATTCACGAGCGTTCGAACCCTTCATGGAATCGATGGCGTTAAGAATGAGATTGAGCAGGACTTGTTGAAGCTGAATTCGATCCCCTTTCACCACGGGCAGTCCGGACTCAAGTTCGGTATTTAATTCAATTTGATGTATCACTGTCTGGCTTTGAAAAAGCGGGATCAATTCGGTAATGACTGGATTTAAATCAAGGGGGAGCAACTCAATGTCCGCTTGCTGAAACAAAGACCTCAGCTTAAGAATTACATCTTTGGCCCTCTTAATATCTTTAACAATGTCACGCGTTATGTCTCGAAACTCATCAAGCGAAGGGGTCTTCATGGCGAGAAACCGCTGAGCGGCTTGAGCATTGGTTAAGATGGCCGTTAACGGTTGATTTATTTCATGAGAGATGGCCGCGGTCATCTCTCCCATGGCGGACACCCGAGTGGCGCGGTAAATCATGCTGCGAAGTTTAACTTGCTCTTCTTCTTGTTTCTTAAGCGATTCTTCCGCTTCAACGCGTGCCAACGTGTTTCCCAAAATATCTCCAACCACCTGAAGTCTGCGAACGACGAAGTCCGGCCAGTTGCAGGGCTCCGAGAGTTTGGTGATGGCCAAGCCACCGATGGTCCGAGTTCCATTTTTGAGGGGAACGAGAATCCAAGATTTCTCTCCTCGACGCAAACTGGACTTTTTATCAATGGCAGCCTCAGCAGGCAGATCATCCACGCTTTTCATAACGGCCACTTTTCCTTGAAGCATTTGTGAGACAGCCCAAGGAAAATCTTTTTCACTGGGATCTTCGTCAAATCTATGCACAGATCTTCTTTCCAACTTTGGAGATCGCCAACTGTAAGCCGTTCGAGCTCTTTTTCCTTGATCAGAAAGCATTCCAATTCTGCACAACTCGGCGTTCAGGCAACTTCCGATCAATTTGAGACTTTCTTTTATGACGGAACAGAGGTCAGAATTGGTAACAGTTATGAAACGGGAGGCAAGACTGGAAATGAGTTCTTCGAACTGAACCCGGTCATCAATATGGTGGCATTGCGCCTTAGATTCACAAAGGTCATTTGACTCTATGGATTCAGTGATATCGGTATTCATAACGCCCATTTGTTTTATCAAAATCACGCCTTAGAGGCACTTATACCAAAGGTTCGTCTTGGCGCTATATGAGCCCCGTCATATGGCCTGGGTGCAAGAGATTTCTGAGTACTCCGTTTCATAAGTACGGTAACGTATTGCGGAATAATAACGGTCCGCCGTCGCCCCGGCGATCTTTTGGCCGGGGCCCAGGTGTTCCCCGAGATCAGACCAATTCTTTGAATAAATCCTTCCACTGCGGATTTCTTTTTTCAATAAGCCGTTTTTTCCAAAGCCTTTTCCACCGTTTAATGGCCTTTTCTCGGATGATGGCCGATTCCATTGTTGCATGTACTTCGTACCATACGAGCCGGTGAAGCTGATGCTCATTGGTGAAACCTTTGACAAAATCACTTCGATGCTGCCAGACACGCTTTAGCGGGTCGGAGGTCACACCAACATAAAAGGTTCCATTCGGTTTGTTCGTGAGAATATAGACGCAAGGAGTTTTCATATTGCTCGCCTTTCTGTTTGTTAAAAATAACGCAGAGCGTTGTGGAAGGGAGCGCAAGTTTATCACGGTCAGAACCTGGACCCCGGCCAAAAGCATGCCGGGGCGACGAAAAAATACGTTACCGTACTTATAAAACGGAATTCTAAGACTCGGTTCCCCAACGAAACTGCCAGGCGGCGCCGAGGGCGTTATAACGACTCCCGGTGCGGGTAGAGGTTCCAGCGCTGCCATAAAGCTTTATCGAATTTGACTTATCCACTGGAATTGCCAAGGTAAATCCCGTCCGGGTGCTCGATTGCTTGTTGTCTGACTTTACGCCATTGGTGGCGGTCCGAGCTCCCGTGAAGTAAGTGGAGTTGATGGCCACCCATAAACCGTGGCGCAGGCTTCGAATCAGATGTCCCTGCACGGCGTAAAGCGGCTCTTGCGTGAGCTTTTGCCCATTAAAAAAATCGGTGTTGTTCGTATAAACCGTGATACTGGGCATCACTTCGATTGTCCAAGGCCCCCATGCCTTCGACATTCCGAACTCAGGTTTTATGGCCCAACGATTGGTACCAATGTTAACGAGTCGTGTTTCGTCATATTGACCGAGGGGGGGTGATACCCGCACGCTGAACCCCATGATGAAATTTTGTCGGAAATGGGCGAAATCCTTCATTTTGAGCGCGGGGGCCCCATAAAAATTATAAGTAAAACGAAATAAAGGATCGGCAAACCCAGACACCACCCGATCTTTCCTCTGACCTTGAACGAGAGCATCTCCATCAAGCCACGTATAGGGCATTACCACGTCGAACTTGGCGGAACGCCCCCCCACGCCCAATGAATGTGCGTATCCAAAAACGGAGGAATGTGTATTCAGATGCGCGTCGGTGATGGGAACCGAAGGATCAAACGCGACATTCCCCTCCGTGGCGGCGTAACCAACGATGAGGAATTTAAGCCCAACCGGCGTGTTCGAATAAGCCCTCGGCTCGAGGTCTTGCGCGCTTGCGCCCGTGGCTGCCCACAGAAAAACCAGACATCCAACAACCCAGTCAGAAAAATGCCGAGTTGGTCTGAGAATCCTCATTGAAAGGGGACAATTATCTCACGCTTCTGAGAACGGCCCCCGCCCCCTCTTTTAAGAATTCCTTTTGACTAACGGCACCGAAGACATGGAGGAATTGAGCCACCAGACCCGTCCAGCCTGTTTGGTGACTGGCCCCGATGCCCGCTCCGGTGTCGCCATGGAAATATTCGTAATAGAGGATGAGATCTTTCCAATGAGGGTCTGATTGGAATTTTTCATATTGGCCATGAACCGGCCGGCGTCCATTTTTATCTCGAAGGAAGATGTTCGCCAGTCGACGTGAAATTTCCTCGCTCACTTCATAGAGCGTCATCAATTTTCCCGAACCCGTCGGACATTCAACCTTAAACGAATCCCCGTAAAACAGGTAATTCTGCCTCAAGGCTCGAAGAATGAGTTGATTCACGGGCATCCAGATGGGACCGCGCCAATTTGAGTTCCCCCCAAACATGCCGGTATTCGAATCACCGGGCACGTAATCGACACGATATTCCTGCCCCCCCACATAAAACACATAGGGTTTCTTTTCATGAATTTTTGAGAGCGCCCGGATGCCATAGGGGCTTAAAAACTCATTTTCATCAAGAAGATAGGCCAAAAGCTTCCTTAATTTCTTTTCATCGACAATGGTGAGAATACGGCGGTCCTGAACTCCCTTGACGCCAAGGGCGGCATTATTGGCCTTCACCTCGGGGTGACGTTCAAAGTAGCGTTGAATTCTCTCCAGGACGCGTGGAAACTTATTCCGGAGTTCCGGCTCGATCAGGCTGGCCGCGCAAAGGGGAAGGAACCCCACCATGGATCGAATTTTGAGACGATGGTTCTGCCCACTGGGCAGGCAAAGAACGTCGTAAAAGAACCCATCCTTATCGTCCCACATCTTGTCGTTTTGGTCTCCCGGCTGATCCATGGCGGCAGAAATGGATAGGAAATGCTCCGCAAATTTGAGCACCATCGATTCATAGGTCGGATCGTGCAATGCCAGCTCAGAGGCAATTTCCAGCATGTTCTGTGAAAAAAGCGCCATCCAGGCTGTTCCATCGGCTTGTTCCAAATGACCGCCTGTGGGAAGAGGGGAACTTCGATCGAAAACACCGATGTTGTCCATCCCTAAAAATCCGCCTTCAAAGGCGTTTTTTCCATTCCGGTCTTTGCGATTGACCCACCAGGTGAAATTCATTAACAACTTGTTGAAAGAATCTTTTAAGAAGGCCAGATCGCCTTTTCCCGTGCGCTCCTTTTCAAGCCGATAAATGGTGAGCGTGGATACCGCATGAACAGGAGGGTTGACATCTCCGAAATTCCATTCATAGGCCGGAATTTGGCCGTTGGGATGAAGATAAACCTCCCCCAACATGAGATCCAATTGTTGTTTTGCAAAATCGATGTCCACCAAAGCCAGCACTTGGGTGTGAAAGGCCAAATCCCAAGCGGCATACCACGGATATTCCCATTTGTCCGGCATGGAGATGACATCGTCATTAACCATGTGATACCACGCGCGATTTCGGGCCGCTCGGTTGGACGCTTTGAAAGGATCATCCCCATGTTCTTTTAACCACTTCTTTACGTCGTAATAAAAATACTGCTTACTCCAGAGCATACCGGCCAAGGCCTGGCGATAAACCATTTTCTGATCCGCGCTTAAACCCTTCGGGATGATGTTGTTATAAAACTCCTCCGCTTCAGCTTGACGGGCCTCAAACGATTTTTCAAACGCGGGACCAAAAGGAGAGGTCTGAGGTTCTTTCGAGAGACGCAAACGGATCGTTTTTGAACTGCGCGCTTTAACCTTCACCAAATAATCGGCCGCAGCTTTGGAACCGGTTCTTGCCGGGTTTACTGCGGATTTATCTCCCTTGATGAAATAATTGTTGATGCTGTCTTTGACGTAAGGAGACTGATTGGCCTGACCATAGAGTCGGTTGACGTTCGTTTCGTTTTCGGTAAAAAGAAGGGGAACCTCCCCCTCACAGTAAAAGAAATAATCCCCAATATCGTTCTGTTTCGCGGCGATCAGGCTGGTGCCTTTTGGAGACGCGGCCATTTTCATATTCGGTTTGGCGGCGCCCTTGTCCCAAGACCAGGTATTGCGGAACCACAAATGCGGGATCACATGCAAGGACGCTTCTTGGGATCCGCGATTATGGACAGTAATCTTCACCAAAATATTATCGGGCCCTTCTTTGGCATACTCCACAAACACGTCCCAGTACTTGTCCTCGTTAAAAACACCGGTATCCAAGAGTTCGTATTCCGCCTCCAACTTGGATCTTTGGCGATTGGTTCGGACGAGATCATCATAGGGATAGGCCGCTTGAGGATATTTATAGAGATACTTCATGTAGGAATGCGTCGGGGTGCTATCCAAATAAAAATAATACTCTTTAGCATCTTCGCCGTGGTTTCCTTCAGAATTGGTGAGTCCAAACAGGCGTTCCTTTATGATGGGATCCTTTTCATTCCACAAGGCCAATGCGAAACAAAGCCGCTGTTTTTCATCTGAGATACCGGCCAATCCATCTTCTCCCCAATGGTACGCTCTCGAACGAGCATGGTCATGTGGGAAATAATTCCAAGCGTCCCCATTGTCACTATAGTCCTCCCGGACAGTTCCCCACTGGCGCTCACTGAGGTAGGGACCCCACATTTTCCAGGCTTTTTTCTGAGTTCGGGTTTCTTCCAGGCGGGTTTGTTCGGCATTCATGAGGATTCTCCTTTCGGCCCATTCATATATTTAGGATTTAGAATTTAGAGCTTAACGAACTGTTCAAATTAAAAACCAATTTATGAAAAGGTCGGAGAGGGGTCTATTGGACCAAAGGCCAATAGGCGCGCGGAAGTGAGTTCTTTATGATCCAAGATATGAATACCTATAAAAAAGCATTAATAGTGGCATTAACGGTTCTCTGGTGGCCCACCGTCAACGCCTATGCCGACTCCATGCCGGCCAACCCCAGCGCGCTGAAACCGGAGCCGTGGGAAAAATTCAGTGTGAGCCTCGGAGCTTTTCTTTCCGATACACAAAGCGGCGTTCGTGTCGGATCGGGGATAGGACTTGAGCTTGACGTTGAAGACGTGTTGGGATTGGAAGGCCAAACAACCGTGCTTCGCGCTGAAACGCATTGGCGGTTCACTCGAAGTCGCCGACATCGGCTGGACGCCTCATGGTTTGCGCTGCGTCGCGACGCGAAGCGGAGCGTAGGCGCCGACTTCGATATCAAGGATCGTAACGGCAACACCGTTACCATCAATGCCGGCACAGAGGTCACAAGCCATTTTAACCTCGACATTATTGAGGCCGCTTATAGTTATTCCTTTTTACAGGATGACCGCGTCGATCTGGCCGCCTCGTTCGGCGCCTATGTGATGCCCATTGACTTTGGAATTTCAGCGACAGGACTTGCACAAGGAGACGGGCAATTTAAATTTACGGCCCCTCTTCCGGCCCTGGGTCTTCGAATGGACGTAGCGCTTACACCCAGATGGTATTTGAGAACAGGGTCCCAGTTTTTTTATGTTGAATACGAAAATTTTACGGGTCAGCTCTTGCAAATGCGAGCGGCCGTTGAATTCTTGCCTGTCCAACATTTCGCAGTCGGGTTGGGCGTGGACACCCTGCGCCTTGGATTGGAAAACAAAAACGAAGACTACCCCGGCGTGGACTTAAAAGGAAACGTTGACTTTCGATACACCGGCCTGCAACTGTACGGCAAAGTTCGCTTTTAAAGGGTCGCAGTCATTATTTTTCCTTAACCTGAATTTTTCAATTGAAGCGAATTTACCGTCGATAATGACCAAAACATTTTTATGCAAACGTCATTCCCGCGAAGGCGGGAATGACAGCGTCGTTTGCAGTACCTTTAGGTACGACCACAACAACTGCAGGATTCCGGTTAAATAGAAATGATTGATGGAGCTTGAAGAAAAAACGTCAGGACAGAAAAAAAGGAGGGACTCTGGGAGAGGAACAGGAAACTCCTTTTGGCCCCTCATCCCGCCGTGGCGATCATGTCACCACACCAACAGCCGTAATAACCTCAACGTTTAATAATATTCCTTGCGCCGTCGCGGTGGATTTCACTTCCCGCATAAATTCTTCTTTAAATCGAGCGACCTGGTCCTTCGTCAGCTGATTCAAAAAGGCACGGAATCCCGTAAAAAGAACCAAGTCCCACCATTCCTCGGCGCTCTTCAAATGGTAACCCACCTGATTATTTTTCATCTGAATATTTTTCAATCCCACCGCCTCAAGGATTTTTTTATTTTTTTCCGGATGATCAAGACGCTCCCAGGTGTAGGAATCGGGTAATTTCACACCATAACGAGCAAATCGCTTCAAACAAAGATCCGAATGAGGTTCGAAGGAGCCTTTCGCAAAACTCGTGATGGACACGAACCCCTTGTCTTTCACCATTCCTATTAAGCGCGCCAGCGACTTCTCCATGTTTGACCAAAAGTGCACGCCAAAGCCACAGGTCATCCCATCAAAGCTCTTGGGCGGATAAGCGACCGCATCGACTTCCACTTGTTGGAACGAAATATTTTTCAGACCCGCCTCGCGCGCCTTTTTTCGAGCCACCGCTAACATTCCAGTCGACATATCAATTCCGGTCACCGTACCGCTCTTCAACCGCCGCGCCAAGGCCAATGCTATTTTTCCAGTACCGGTCGCCACATCGAGAACATGTTCATCACCCTTCAGAGATAGTTGACGGACCACATTCTCGGCGCTGTTATCAAAGAAACGCATCGCCGGTTTGTCATAGCCAATGGAAGCTTCATCAAAAGCTTCTTGAACCGCTCTTTTAAAGTTGGTTTCGGAGGCACTCTTTTTTTTCATTTAATTTTCGATCCCCTTTCAATTGCAACAGAGCCCTCATAATATAAATTCGTTTCCTCCATGACGTGACGGATCGAGGACGAGGACGGGGGGCAAGTCTGAGTTTTGAGTCGTAGATTCAATGAGGAATGGCGTACCGGCAATAATTTCTTTGCGATTATTTGAATCCGTCTAAACAGTTGTAAGCGTACCGCGTCCGTGTTTTCAATTATTAAGTGTAGGAGACGCGAAACCGAACAAAACCAATCATTTCATTCCATTGAGACAGTCTTAAATTGATGCCTTGCAAAATGGAGTTATTGATTCCATAATGTGGCGCAAAATGGAATTAATAAGGCGATTTTTTAAACCCCCTTCCCAGAGCTATTTCTTGCTGGGTCCCCGCGGAGGCTAATGAGTGACCCCGTGCATCTGGGGAATTCATCCGCCGTTTTCTTCTTCACACATTGCCGACGTCCTTCATGAAGGTTCGTCACATCGGCTTTCTCGCAAACAAGAGCAAGAAGATCGACTTGGTTCGCTGCCGCGAGCTTCTCAAGGGGGAAGAAACCGAGCCGGAGGCGGAGCCGAAGACAACGCGCGAGTTGTTCAAAGAGTTAACCGGCGTCGATCTGGACCTTTGCCCTTGTTGCAAAAAGGGAAACATGATCATCGCCGGCGAGATTCCAAAGAAGGGTTGGGACAGTTCGTGAAAATCAGCGTCGGTTGTTTCAAACGTGAGTTGATCGACCTCTTGCAAGGGAGGCGCGTGGATTCCTTTGGTTCGGGCTTCTTTTTTTCCCAGATCGGCGGGTTAAATTCCCCTCGCGCTGACTCCCGCCTTCGTCACCCGGACCCTAAATCCATCGAGCGTCCTGGTTTCTTTCCTTGAATCCGTTCCTCTAACCCATTAGAATTCCCATAGCACCGTTGAAAAGAAGGCCGCGAAGCGGCTTCGTTCAACACGTTTTATCCATCATGCTTCGCACAATCGATAAAACGCTATTCGTTAGGCGGCATGCTATGGAGGTAAAAGAGTGAGAGCTTTCGTTCCCCTTCTCATTTTCATGTTGAGTTCATTTCTCCTTGCAGGCGAGCAAGTGATTCCGCGGCCTAAAGGACTTCCTGCATCTGTTCCAGAGAACGCAGTGATAACGCGTTGGTCTGAGGAGCCGGATGGGGGTCTGCTCAGAATTTCCTGGGACCATACTTCGATGTTGTGGGCGGAGCCGTGTCGTTCGGTTGCTTCAGCCAACTTTTTTTCTCGAGATGATAAACGCAATTTGAATTGTCCCACACATCTCGATATGAAAGTACGGCCACTGTATCTAGGAACGTTGGATATTTCCACGACACAAAAGAGTCGAAATAGCGGGGATTCCGATGTCTGTTGCTATACATTCAGACGTATCGGTAATCGGTGATTAACTTGATTAAAAAAGGAGGAGCTGGGCGGCCGCCTAACCAGCGGCTGCAAGCCTGTCTCGTAATGTCAATTTTCATAGGGAAAACGAGTGTATCGCTTTAAAAAACGCGCACGTTATTATTTCGTCGTTTTTCAATCATTAAGAGACAGTCTGTGCAGAGCCCGTCACATAATGCATTTCTTGACGGTAACATGGGCCGAAAACGCTGAAAAAAAGTGAAAGTCCGGCCTGACGTGGAATGAGATTTTTTGAAAATTTCAGCAATGCGGTGCCGGAGTTGTCATTTGACATTCGGGGACTGTTGCCGGTTCAAGTGGCCCCGGCCACGTTCAAGGAGCCAGTCTTGACAGTTGGCTTGAGCCATCCGCTAATGTCAAATGACAACTCCGGCACCCATCGGCACCCATCAGGCTTCTTCTTTTCCCAGATCGGCGGGTTAAATTCCCCTCGCGCTGACTCCCGCCTTCGTCACCCGGACCCTAAATCCATTAAATCCATCGAGCGTCCTGGTTTCTTTCCTTGAATCCGTTCCTCTAACCCATTAGAATTCCCATAGCACCGTTGAAAAGAAGGCCGCGAAGCGGCTTCGTTCAACACGTTTTATCCATCATGCTTCGCACAATCGATAAAACGCTATTCGTTAGCTGGCCTGGAGGTCGTGGGATGAATAAGCTGGCCGTTTTCTATGGGGTGTTGGGTGGAGCCATATTAATATTCGGTAATCGAGTCTTGAGGCTTGTGATCTCGAAAACAGGACATCATCGTCAAACTTTTGTTTTGCCTTATGTGATTGGCGGATTGCTTATTTACACCGCTGCAAAAATGGCTTGGTCCCCTCACAAGGCATATGCAGTCCTCACGATTCTTGCAGCAGTTTTATTGTCCAATTGGATTTTACGCGATACGCAAAAAGGTGAAACGCACTTAAAAGGAAGAAACACACCGATACGTCGCCAAACAGAGCCGTTGTTGTATTGGTCGGTAATGTTAATCAATACGATCGTGACAATTTTGTTTTTCGGTGGCTCTGTTATGTTGTGGAACAAATAGGAGGGCCAGCTAACCAGCGGCTGCAGAGCCCGTCACATAATGCATTTCTCGACGGTAGAATGTGCCGAAAACGCTGAAAAAAGTCAAAGTCCGGCCTGAAGCTGAATGAGATGTTTTGAAAATTTCAGTTTTGTTCGCTCATCAACTACCTATTCGAATTAGCCTCGCCTTTAAGAACCATTCAGCTTCTGAATAAGCCCCGCCACGCCCAGAATTGTGATCATGCGAGTCAGGTTGAAAACGGTGGCGAGGAGTCCGGCCTCAGCTTTCACGCCTTTGAGTCCCCGAAGCAGAAAAGACTGAACTCCCAAATTTCGCTTGATGTGCCCAAACGGGTGTTCGGCTTTTTCTTTTCGCTTTTGGAAGATATGTCGGTTTTCCTGAACCTGCTTTTCAAACCGGTCTTTGTCCTGCTGTAGAATAAGTCGGGGAAGGACGGGGTCAAGAATAAACGAAACACCAAAATTCAAAAAATATTTCAATGGAATTCCAATAAAACAAAGATCACACTAAGTTTGATGATTCATAAAAAGAACAATTTCATAAATGAAGGAGCTGTGGAGAGACTTTTTCTACAGCCTCGTTAAACGCCCTGGGGGCTATATGGACCAACTAGAAATAGATCGGGCAAGAAAAGAGAAACAGTTTTACCTATTGCCTTTCTTTATTCTTGTGGGAATACGATTCTTAAAGAGCATTTTGGGAACCAATGAAAACGGACATGCGATCATTGGCGCTTTAACTCTGGGTGTTGCGTTATTTACAATAGTCGTCACTTGGAGATTCGCTCGGTCTATCCAGGTCAATAAACCCGCTGCAGCCATAAACGCTGTTCTTTCCCCAATCTTGTACATATTTCAATTGGTCGTTTTCCTTCGGTTGTATTCTAAGCGAACAGGATCTTCTTTAACGTTCTTAATGGGAGATAAAGGTTCTGGTTTCTGGCTATCCAATCGTACTCTTGGACTTTTCGTGTTAACTGGAATTTTTGGAGTCATGGCGTTAGGTATGTACATGTATTTTCGAGACTCGGCTGCGAGGGAGCGGTCGTTTAATCAATCATTGCAGCCGACACTACCTCGCGAGGCTCGGTAGTGCGGCCGAATTCCATACGTTGACGCTGTAGAATAAGTCCAAATTCGTCGAAGAAACGGAAAAAACCAATCGAAATAATGCGGTGCCGGAGTTGTCATTTGACATTCGGGGACTGTTGCCGGTTCAAGTGGCCCCGGCCACGTTCAAGGAGCCAGTCTTGACAGTTGGCTTGAGCCATCCGCTAATGTCAAATGACAACTCCGGCAC
Source organism: Elusimicrobiota bacterium (assembly GCA_022072025.1). Lineage (NCBI taxonomy): Bacteria > Pseudomonadati > Elusimicrobiota > Elusimicrobiota bacterium. The sequence goes on along the minus strand of JAJVIP010000009.1, from coordinate 22,505 downwards.
CCATCACACCCATCACCAGGCTTGACCCCGTGCAATGTTGGTAATCCAGGAAAGTATTGATATTCACGCCAAAACCAGTAAGTTTCAATCAATGCTCAAAAAAATTCAAAAATCTGCACGACCAGCGAGTATATTGGTCAATCAATGTTATATCGCTAAAGGAACAACATGAGAAATTGTAAATCACGCGATAAATACGCCGCTTCCTTGATCATCCTTATGGCAGCCGTTTCATTCTCGGGTGAAAAAATTTCCAAATCGTATGAGGCAACCATTTCCCATGCTTGTGCACCTTGGGACGGTGCAGCTTTCTCTATCACTATTCCGACTGCGAAGGTAGGTGGAAAATCTAAAGAAGCTGAAATTCGCATTTCTATCTGGAAGGAACCAAAAATTGTGAGCCCTGTTTCTTTCACTTTCCCTGATAACACTTCCAATGTTGGTGCTGTAGGGTTTTTCCCGTTGCACGGGTCGCCAATACCCCTGAATGGCACGGTCTCATTTCAAAAAGTGGAAACGAGCTCAAGCGTTCAAGGTGAATTCAATCTAACTTCTGAGAAAGGTGACCGTTATGAAGGTGAATTTAAAGCGACATGGTCCGATTTCCTACCCGAATGCGGATGAATGTTTCTAATGAGCGATATAACCAATCGCTGCAGAGCCTGTCTCGTAATGTCAATTTTCATAGGGAAAACGAGTGTATCGCTTTAAAAAACGCGCACGTTATTATTTCGTCGTTTTTCAATCGTTAAGAGACAGTCTGTGCACGGGACGTCCCGCCGCCGGCGGGCCGCCCGTGAGCTCTATACGTTTTATGTCGCCAAAGGATAAGGAAATGCGGAGCACTTCGGTTGTTGCCCTTCTTTTTCTGATCGGATCTACACACTTCGCTTTAGCTGAATGCCTCCCGAGCGCCTCATACATTGCCGCAGTGAAAGTTATTCAGTGCGAAGAGGACGAGCCCGGGGAAGTCTTTATCAGTGGTGAGATACGGAATGTAATTAAGATGAAGGGAACTGTGCCAGAACTACAATCGGTTCCAGCGAAGGGACAGCAGTTTCTCTTCTACAAGTTTTTTCCACCCCTGGTTCGCGACCACACGGGAAAATTGCAAAAGCGGACACGCGGTTATTGTAAGAGCATGAAGCACGGCGCGATTTTGAAGGGGATTATTTCACGTCCGTGTTGTGACGCAAATTATGCATTCTGCAAACGACCAGTTGATTTCTTATTAAATGAACCCAGTGAAGAAGAGGACGGGGTCAAGTCTGAGTTTTGAGTCGACTGTGGGCAATCCTATTTCTATATTTTCTCGGGACTCTTCCCTGTTGAACCTGGCAATGACTCAAAACTCAGACTTGACCCCGGACGTCGGAGTTTTTTCTACAGCCTCGTTGGAAAGCCTAAGTGGGTAAAAAAATGAGCGAAGAACGTTCGTGGGTTCAATGGTACCTATATGTCGCTGGAGCATTTTGGTTGGTTGGATGCCTTGGTGGCCTGTTCTTGCCAGTGAAAATATTAGGCCTCCTTGGGGATAAACCACCAGACCCTGAAGGTTTTAAGATCATGAATAGAGTTTTAGAAGCAATGGTTAAATTTATAGTTGCGGCCACATGGCTTATACCAGCGAGAAAAGTTGTGAACACTCCTTTTTTCCAAGTCGTCTTGTTTTTCGCCATCCTTATTCCGATCGTTTTCCTTTATTATTTAATTCAAGCTTTGTCTGCCGGTAACGAACCGGCTGGTTTATCCTCATTTTTAATTGTCTTTATTGTTCCTTCTTTCATTACGTTCACTCCGGCTGGCTTAAGCATTTGGTTACTTTTAAAAGAAAGGCGGCTTTCCAGCCAATCACCGCAGAGCCTGGGTCATAATGTAAACCATTGACGGTGAATCCAACAACCTCCCTTCAATACCCATTCGAAAAAAAATACATGACGGAACCTTTTTCTAGCCAAATTATCCTTTCCGCGTCAAGCAGTCTAAGAAAGTAACCATTGAATAGCCTGTTGTGCAGGTTAAGAAGTAACCGAGAGTTCCTCCTTTTTGAGAGATAGAAGAGCGGCATTTCTGAAAGCCGTAGCTTGTCCTGTGGCGCGACGCATTTGTTTAGGACTAAGTGGAGCGTGGAAGTGGTCAGGAGCCCAATTGGTGGGACCGAGCGGAGGCGGAGGACGGCGCGAGGTTTCTGAAGTTAACTGAAAGATCCGATCCAGCTTTTTATCGATTTTTGTGGAGAGCTCAAAGGGATCCAATGCGGCCTGCTGCTCTTGAAGGGCTTTGACCGCGTAAAATTTATGCCCTCCGAAAGCCAAGACGCGCTCGAAAGGGGTTTTGGGAACATCGTGAGTTCGAACAAGACGTGTTCCAATGCGCGTACGCCGCTTGAGCTTGGCGGAGGGCTGGAACAGGTTCTGAAATAAGCGGAGCTCGTTGCGGTAGAGATCATTGATGGCTTTCAGGGCTTCGTCTGATTCATACCGGTCCCAGCCGAAGATGCGGCGGACGTGGGTGAAGTTTTTCTGTTCAACGTGAGCGTTGTCATCTTTCTTGTAAGGTCGTCCGCGGGTGAAGCCGATGTGGGAGCGGAGGCAAAAGTTATAGAGATGGTAGTTGATGAACTCTTCTCCGTTATCGGAATCGATGGCACGAAGTGGAAAGGGAAGAGCGGAGCGAATATCCTTCAGAGCTTCTAGGACAGCGCACTGTCCTTTGCCGTGAACGGCGCGGCATTCGGTCCAGCCGGTGGTGATATCTGTGGCGGTTAACGTGTAAAGGAAGTACCCCGCCAAGGAAGAGCCGCAATGGGCGACGAGGTCAATTTCAAGAAAACCGGGTGAATGAATATCGCCTTTCCAGGTGCGGATCGGAATTAAGCGTTTGAGAAGGGAACCTGGGCGTGTCGTTGAGTAGAAGCGTCGTTTGAACAGGCGTTTCTTAGGCCGCAATCGCTGATCGAGTTGACGAGCGCTAATTGCAAGAAGCTGGTGCTCCACATCCAATGCGGTGCCGGAGTTGTCATTTGACATTCGGGGACTGTTGCCGGTTCAAGTGGCCCCGGCCACGTTCAAGGAGCCAGTCTTGACAGTTGGCTTGAGCCATCCGCTAATGTCAAATGACAACTCCGGCACCCATCACGGCACCCATCAAAAAAATATTTCAATGGAATTCCATTAAAACAAAGGCCACACTAAGTTTGATGATTCATAAAAAGAATAATTTCATAAACGAAGGAGCTGTGGAGAGACTTTTTCTTCAGCCTCGTTCGGCATCTAGGGGGAGTGATGAGTTATCAAGATTCTCTTAAACCCAGGTACCTAAAATTTTTGGGCGTTTTTATATTTGGAGGGGCATTGGTCTTTGGTTCCTACGCAATCACCTCGGGGCCAATTTCTAAATTGATGACATCAATGGGATACGTCATAAGCATGTCCTCTGTAGTTTATGCCATGTTGGTTTTTAAGTGTCCAAAGTGTAAAAAGAATCTTGCTCCAATGATTCTGAATGGAGGAATGATTAAAGGACCCAAGTTTTGTCCCGGGTGCGGCGTTGATTTCAAAAGCATCTGATGCCGAACAAGCGGATGCAGAGCCCGTCATGAATGCGGAATGCGGGAATGCGGTGCCGGAGTTGTCATTTGACATTCGGGGACTGTTGCCGGTTCAAGTGGCCCCGGCCACGTTCAAGGAGCCAGTCTTGACAGTTGGCTTGAGCCATCCGCTAATGTCAAATGACAACTCCGGCACCCATCACCAGCCTCGTTAGATGTCCTACCCGCCAAAGAGAAGCTATGAAAATTAGGAGCATGATCAATTTCTTCGCAGTCTGGGTATTGATCTGGGGTGCGATCATATGGGTGGTGTTCGGCGTGCAGTCGGCGAAGGTCAAAGACTTCGTTTCCGACGCTCGTCCTGCTATTGGAAAAATCATGCGCATCGACTCAGAGGTGAGGCAAGAAACGTCCGGTTCCACACGCTATCAATCCTCTACCTCTCGCTCGACGCCAATGGTTAAGGACGTTATGTATTGGAGAATGGTGATTGACTACGAGGCCGATGGCCAAATGAAGACCTTTCGGTCTCCGTTGACCAACAAAATGCCGGAAGGGACCATGGGTGACCCGGTGAATCTCTTAGTGAGCACCCGGTTGGACAAGGTTATGTTAAAGCAGACGGTTGAGGAAAGATTGGACCACAGTTTCTTCATTATTGGTTGGGTTTTCATGTGTCTCATTCCGATAGCCGGAATCGTGGTCGCAGTCCCTGTCTTGATGATTTTCAGCAAGTTTATTACACCGTTGCTGGCTCGTTCTGGGTCCAGGCTGTTTTCAAAGGGGACGCATGTTCCTAAGCAAGACATCTAACCAGCGGCTGCAGAGCCCGCCACATAATGCATTTCTCGACGGTAGCATGTGCCGAAAACGCTGAAAAAAAGCGAAAGTCCGGCCTGAAGTGGACTGAGAAGTTTTGAAAATTTCAGTTTTGTTCGTTCATCAATTACCTATTCGGATAAACCTCCCCTTTAAGAACCATTCATCTTCTTCATCTTCTTGCACGGGGTCAAGTCTGAGTTTTGAGTCGACTGCGGGCAATCCTATTTCTATATTTTATCGGGACTCTTCCCTGTTGAACCTGGCAATGACTCAAAACTCAGACTTGACCCCGGACGTCCGGACGTTAACCGCAGCCCCCAGCTCTCACACCACTAAAATTGGATTTTCAGATGCAGTGCCCCTCCATCCTGCGCGATTCACGCCTTGCCCTTCCTTTTCGTCACGCCGAGAACTCACGTGTTTAGGGTCGGAAGGCCTCTCTTTTTTCCTCTGGCTGTTTCCTCTCCCTTCATTCACACTTCTACTAAGGCTGCCGTGATGCAGCCATTATGTCGTCAGTTGGGGTGATGAGTGATTGAGCTTGTTGCGGTGGGAATAACGGTTTTGGTGCTGATTCTCCTGGTCGTTTTCCACAGGAGCGATCAAGATGCCAAAATCAAAGAACTTGAAAAGCGGCAGCTGTTCGAATCCTTTTTGAGCGGCAAGGGATTTTCCTCCAATACCAACTTGGAAGCCCACCTTAATTCCATTGGTCAGTCGGTCAGGCAAATTAAAATCACCAGGGGCGCTGGATCGGTGGCAATTAGGGAAGCTTTCCTGAGTACGAGAGACAATGCATCGGTTTTGTGTCGTATCGAGGAGTGGAGTCGGCACGGATCAGGTCGCTTCAGTTGGGTCTTGGTTTGGCCCGCCAAAGACGACGGAGCGGTCTGGCAAGTCGTGCACGCCCCCAAATCAGAAGGCGAGGGATGGATGACTAAAATTTTTGATGTCGGCTTTACTCTTCAGGCAGGGAAGGTCGGCTTGAAAGAGATACGACTAACCCCTGAAGCTTTAAATGATCATTTCGCTGTTTATTGGAAAGGCGATGGCGCTCCGGTAACTCCAGACCCGACGCTTCTTGACGCGTTAGCAACACAAAGCCGATTCCGATGGGAAAAAGCCGGTGCTTATTATTTTCTTCAAGAATTTTCGGTGTTTCGAGGCGACTCTGACGAAAAGGAGATCAACAGGCTGCTGCCAATAGGAGACGCGATAAAAAAAGCGATGTATGAAATAAGCGGGCGGAACGAAAATAATGGCGAGGCATAATTGATGCCCAATCGAGTAGTCGGGAGCCGCGGTAAAAGGCACGGAGGCACGGGGTCAAGTCTGAGTTTTGAGTCGACTGTGGGCAAACCTATTTCTATATTTTATCGGGACTCTTCCCTGTTGAACCTGGCAATGACTCAAAACTCAGACTTGACCCCGTGCTTCAATGTGCAGGTCCTTTAGGTACGATTCAACTGAATCATTCCGGTTAGTCCAGGTTTACGGACCTCAAGCGCAGGGCGTTGCTGATGACAGAAACGGAACTGAAAGTCATGGCGGCCGCCGCGATCATGGGACTCAGCAACATTCCCGTTAATGGATAAAGAATTCCCGCTGCCACCGGCACACCGATGAGATTGTAGATGAAGGCAAAGAAGAGGTTTTGCTTAATATTTCGCATGGTCGCCCGGCTCAAGTTATAAGCCCGGACAATCCCGCGTAGATCGCCTTTCACCAACGTCACGCGCGCGCTTTCCATCGCCACATCGGTCCCGGTTCCCATCGCAATCCCGACATTCGCTTGCGCTAATGCGGGCGCGTCGTTAATGCCGTCTCCAGCCATCGCCACCACACGTCCCTTCTGCTGCAGACGTTTGACCACCTCGATCTTTTGTTCGGGAAGTGTTTCCGCTTCCACCTCATCAATTCCCAATTTTTTCGCGACGGAGAGGGCCGTCGTGTGGTTATCTCCCGTCAACATCACCACACGGATTCCTTTCTTATGGAGGGCTTGCACCGCTTCTTTTGACGTTTCCTTGATTGGATCAGCCACCCCCAAAATCCCGACCACCCTATTCTCAATGACGATAAACATCGCCGTTTGTCCCTCCATCCGCATGGCTTCGGCTTTCTCAAGGGAATAGTCCCCTTTGATTCCCAATTGCTCAACAAGAGACGAGTTCCCAAGCGCAACCCGCCTGTTCTCGATAACCCCGGAGACTCCTTTGCCCGTGATCGACTGAAAGTCTTGAACAGGAGAAAGCGACAGGCTCTTTTCTTGGGCCGCATAAACGATGGCGGTCGCCAAGGGATGTTCACTGCCACGCTCCAGGCTCGCCGCTATTCTCAGCAGTTCGCTTTCGCCAAATCCATTCAGGCTGACGAGTGAAGTGACGCGCGGCTTACCCACAGTCAATGTGCCGGTCTTGTCGACCACGACAGTATCAACCTTCTCCATCATCTCAAGCGCTTCCGCGTTCTTGACCAACACTCCAGCGGTCGCGCCTCGTCCCGTTCCCACCATGATCGACATCGGTGTAGCCAAGCCCAACGCGCATGGGCACGCGATGATTAAAACCGCGACGGCATTAACCAGCGCATAACCCCATCGAGGCTCGGGTCCCACAAGACCCCAAATAATGAAGGACGCCAAAGCAGTCAGGATGACCATCGGAACAAAGATAGAGGAGATCACGTCGGCAAGACGCTGAATAGGCGCCCGGCTTCTCTGCGCTTCGCCGACCATCCGAACGATTTGGGCAAGCAGCGTTTCACTGCCGACACGACAAGCCTGCATTAAAAAACTGCCGGATCCATTGACGGTTCCACCTGTCACCTTATCGTCTTTATTTTTCTCGACCGGTATCGGTTCGCCCGTCACCATGGATTCGTCAATGGAACTCCGACCTTCCAGAACAAGACCATCGACCGGTATTTTCTCGCCAGGGCGAACGCGGAGGCGGTCGGCGACCTTAACGGTCTCGAGTGGAACGTCCCTTTCGGATCCATCGCTCAGTATGAGACGAGCGGTTTTCGGAGCGAGCCCCAGGAGTGCTTTGATCGCACTTGACGTCTGGATGCGCGCGCGCAGCTCCAAAACCTGTCCCAATAAAACGAGAGTCAGGATAACAGACGCCGCTTCAAAATAAACCGCGACGCCTCCTCCGTGAGTCTGGTAAGCAGTGGGAAAAATCTGAGGAAAAAGGGTGGCTATAACACTATAGACGTAGGCGGCCCCGGTGCCGATCGCGACCAACGTGAACATATTAAGGCTTCGGTTTTTTATGGACTCCCACCCTCGCTTAAAAAACGGCGCCCCACCCCAAAAAACAACAGGAGTGGCCAGGGCCAATTGAATCCAGTTCAAAACCTTTCCTGAAAACTGGTGCTGCAAAGGTTGTCCTGGAATCATATCGGCCATCGCTGCAAAAACCAAAGGAATCGACAAGAATAGACTCCCCTTAAACCGCCTATTCATATCCTGAAGCTCAGGGTTTTCTTCCTGAATCGACGAAGCCACGCGCGGCTCCAACGCCATCCCGCACTTGGGGCAACTTCCCGGATGGTCCCTCCCCACGTCGGGATGCATGGGGCACACATATTCTGTTGTTGACTCGGTTGAGGTCAAAGATTGCGGTTCGAGAGACATTCCACATTTGGGACAGGCCCCAGGCCCAATCTGCTGGACTTCCGGGTGCATTGGGCAAATATAGTCAGGAGTCTTTGCGGATTGAGGATCAGCGGTTTTAGACTGATTTTGATGCTTTAATTCGCAACAGGCGTGTTTGGGTTGATTTTTTTCGCCGGGACTGTTCATCAAAATTTCTCCTTTCAGCCAAATTGGCTTTCACCTAATACAAACGCAGAAAATAAAGTACGAAATCGTCGTCCCGGCCAACGATTACGACAGGAGCCAAACAATCACCGCTCCCCACAAGGTGAGTAAAATATTGGCCACTGCGTAGGGAACGGAGTACCCCATGGCGGGGACTTTGCTGTTGGCCGCGTTTTGAATCATCGCCAAGGAGGCGGAACTGGTTTGGGCGCCCGCCGTGGCCCCCAGCGTGATGGCGGGATGAAACTTAAAAACATATTTTCCCATCAGAATTCCAAAAATGAGCGGAAGCGTGGAGGCAAAAATTCCAGCCACAAACATATTCACCCCAGATTCTTTGATTCCAACAACAAAACTGGGCCCCACACTGATACCCAGCGCGGCAATAAACGCGGTGAGGCCCAAATTCTGGAGAATCCACAACGCCGGCGCCGGGATACGGCCAAAGGTACGTTTAACAGAGCGCAACCACCCAAATATCAATCCGGCCAATAAGGCGCCCACACTTGTGCTCAATTGCAGGGGGAAATTGTTCACACGCAACGTGATCGCCCCCAGCAAACCGCCTATGACAATGCCGGACCCGACAAAAATCATATCGGTCATTTCGGTCGGGCGATCGGCGTAGCCAAGATAAGAAGCCACTCGATCCAAATTGCCTTTTGAGCCAATGAGCTGAAACACATCACCCCGATCAATGACAACATCTTCAGAAATAGGAATTTCGATTCCCCCCCGGACTAATTTTCGTAAAAACACACCCCGCGTTTGGGAACGCCCCAGAGGAGACCACGCCAATTCCTTCAAAGTTATCCCCGCCACCTCCTTATTAATCACCACCACCTCCAGAACTTCAACTGTCACATCCAATAGATCTGGATCTGCCACCTCTGGACCGATGTCGAGTGAGTTGTTCAAGTGCATTTCACGTCGAGCCATCACTCCGAGGATGTCGCCCCGCTCAAGGACCGTTGAAAGGTTGAAGTGAACAACCGAGCCTTTCCGCCTCATACATTCAACAAACACCCGCGCTTGCCCAAACAAAATTTCGAATTCACCAATGGTTTTTCCATGCAACCTTTCATTTTCAAGGCGATAAGCTCGCAAATCGAACCGCTCCGCCAGGGAAAGAAACCCGGAGTCGCCATCACTGTTATTGGTATTCATTTCCATTTTCTGACATTCGGCTGGCAAGTTCACGCCGAGGATTTTGGGGCCGATCGACGACAAAAACCAAGCCGCTCCAGCCGTTCCAAAAATGTAGGTCACCGCATAGGCCACTGGCAGATGCTTAAGCGCGAATTCTTTTTCACTTATAGGCAACGCCAGACCAGCGATGGAATCCACCGCCACTCCCATCGCCGCGGTGACAGTGTGCGATCCTGCAAAAACCCCAGCGGCTTGCCCCAAATCGTAACCCAACACACGCGCCAAAAGATAGGCCACCGCCAATGACACTCCACATTGCGACACACTAAAAATTAACTGAGGAATTCCGTCCTTTTTTAATCCGCGCACAAACTGAGGGCCCACCCCATATCCGACCGCAAATAAAAACATCAAAAAGAAAAAAGAACGCATTTGGGAATCGATTTCAATTCGCATCTGCCCAATCAAGATGCCGGCCAGAAGAGTCCCGGTGACCGATCCCAGTTCAAATTGACCAATGCGCAATTTCCCCAACCAAAAACCAAGCGCCAGCGTCAAAAATAGCGCCAATTCCGGGTACGATCGAAATGTTTGGACAAACCAGATCATGTCAAGGGTTCATTGATTAAAACCTTCGTCGATGGGAAGAAGTGGTTCTCCATGCATGCCTTTGGTGATGACTTTGAATTGATCCACGAGGAAAAGTGGCTTGACGCTTTCTTTCGCCAAGGAATTGAGTCGGTGCTGCAAAGCGCTTACCTTCTCCAAATTTAATTCCGCCAAATTTTTCTTTTCGGAAGGATCGTCAGCCACGTTATAGAGCTCCACGCTGGAAGGAAGAGTGGTCCGCCAAATTAATTTCCAATCTCCTTGGCGCACCGCCCCTCGAAATGGCTCGATGTTGTAAATTATTTCGGTGCGCGGAGAAGGCGCTCCCTGTGAAAGGACCGGCCAAATATTCAGCCCATCCAGAGGTTTGGCTTGGGAAAGGGAAGCTCCAGCAAGATGAGCCAAGGTGGGGAATAAATCCACGGCGTGAACCAGCCCCTCCACAACGCCCGGTTTAATCCGGCCGGGCCAATTGGCCAACGCGCAAACTCGGGTTCCACCCTCATAAAGCGCCGCCTTCCCCTCTCGATAGGGGCCGTTATCACAAGGAATTTTGACATTCGCCATATCCGCCATGACACCGGCGAATAAAGGGTTATACGTTCCGCCGTTGTCGCTGTGAAAAAGAATCAATGTATTCTCACGCATTTTCTTTTTTTCCAGCGCCTTGATTACGCGCCCAATTTCATCATCAAGGCAGGAAACCATCGCCGCATAAGTTCGACGGGTGGGATCTTTGATTTTGGAGTACCGATCAATATAATTTTTGGGCGCTTGGTAAGGTGTATGCGGCGCGTTAAAAGCCAGATACATATAAAGCGGTTGCGACGTGTCATGCTCCTCAATCAATCGGGCGGCATCTTTACCTAAAAGTGTTGTGGTGTAACCTTCTTCTTTCACGGGTTCGTTGTTGCGGAACCAGTCCAAAACGCCCTGTTCACTGTGGGTGAAATAATCCAACTCCCCAATCATCGCTCCATACTGGTAATCAAACCCCCGTTGTTTCGGCCAATATTTTTTGTCCGCATGCCCCAGGTGCCATTTTCCGATGATGGCCGTTTGATATCCCGCCTGTTTCAAACATTGCGGCATTAACCATTCCGTGGTATCCAAACCGTACGAAGAAACCGAGGGAATGACGCCGGTCTGAAGCCCGTAACGAAAGGGGTATCGACCCGTCATGAGGGCCGCGCGAGTCGGAGTGCACATGGGCTGAACATAAAATTGTGAAAATTTGACGCCTTCAGCCGCCAACGCATCCAGGTTCGGCGTTTTGATATCCTTGGCTCCATTAAAGCCAACATCTTTCCAGCCCAAATCATCCGCCACAATGTGAATGATATGGGGTTTGTCGACTTTTACTTCCGCATGAATAAAGGCATCTTTGTTACTGGTAACAAGATAAACAACAATCCCCAACAGTCTTAAAATTATTTTTTTCATCATTTCATTCCATATATTAATGGGCCCGAAGGCAATCTCGAAATAATCTTTTCAACTTTGGGTAACGCGTGTTTGAAATATTTCTTCAGCCCCCGACATAAATAGTTAAGCCCGGGCTCGCCATCGACAGTCCGTATGATTCGATTTTTCGGACATTCTCCCCAACAATCCCTCAGGTACGGGCATTGCCGACAAAATTGAGGCAAATGTTCGCTTTTTGCATAGCCAAATTTCACTTGGGTAGGGGAGAACACCAACTCCGAAAGCGGGCGGTCTTGAATATTGCCCGTTCGAAATTCCGGATAAACAAAATGGTCGCAGGCATAGACGCTCCCATCGTGCTCAATGGCGACCCCTTTTCCGCAGAACTCGTTGTAAACACACATCTGAGACGGTTCCCCCAGATGCTGCGCGACGAGCGTTTCAAAATGATTCACCAGCACTTTTCCCACATCCTTCTTGTACCACTCATTAAAGACCCAGATGAGAAAATCTCCCCAATCATAGGGATCAACGGACCAATCCGTGACAATGGAATTCGCATGTCCCGGCCGCGCTTCGGGGCTTCCATCCCTGGGCAACTTTTCCACGTCCCACGTGTGCGGCGCCTGGGCCTCAAAACTTTTGTACTCCACAATCGGAATAAACTGAATGGTGTTCGATTTCAGCTCGTCACGTAAGAAGTGGTACACCTCTTTCGGGTGCTTGGCATTGAAGCGGTTGACGCAGGTGAGCGTGTTGAAGCGGACCCCGTGCTTCCGCAGCAATTTGGCGGCCGCAAACACTTTGTCGAACGTGGGCTGCTGGTTTTTTGTGATGCGATAGCGATCGTGAAATTCGCGGGGACCGTCAATGCTGAGTCCCACCAACCAACGATTTTCTTTCAGGAACACACACCACTCGTCATTGAGCAGCGTGCCATTTGTCTGGAGATCGTTTTCTATTCGTTGATTCGGCTTGGCGTATTTCTGTTGGAGTGAAACGACTTTTCGATAAAAGTCGATACCGCGCAACGTCGGCTCACCGCCCTGCCATGTGAATACCACTTCGTTGCCGGTCACCCCATCGATGTATTGCTTAATGAATCGTTCCAGGATTTCATCCGACATCCGGCCGGCGCCAGGCCCTCCGTGCAAGGTCTCTTTGCTCAAGTAAAAACAATAAGTGCAATCCAGATTGCACACAGAGCTGTTGGGCTTGGCCATCACATGAAAACGCCGCTGGCCGAGCGAGCCCAACAAAGAGGGCATGTCGTATTTATTGACCAGGAGAAACCTCGACAGTAACTTTGTTAATTTTCCCGGTGAATTTGGAAACCCGCTCAGCTCCGATGGACTCAACCACCGGAGAAGCGAGATCGATTCCCACATCAGCGGTTTCATCCGCTGAGAAAATCGCCGGCTGGGTTCTCTCAATCCGGCCTTCCGCCACCTTTTGATTATTCACGTAAAGCCTTCCCAGGCCGCCCTTGCCAATGCCTCCCCCATCATACGCGAAGTCGAACTTGATCAAGGCCTTGCCGGGTTTGAGTTTTTCCTTTGCCGCCACGGTGTAATGCTCCAGGCCAAGGAAGTTGTAATCATAGGCTGGGATGCCGTCTTTGAGGTAAAGGGCCCATCCTCCAAATCGCCCCCCTTGCACCATCACGATACCGTTCCCCCCCCGCTCCGGCACTTCGATTTCCGCCGTGATCGTTTTGGATCGGTTTTTAATGTTGAGAAAGACATTTTCCGTCATTCCCATCATGCCCTCCCCGAGCGTCATCGAGGTGCGACCGGCCATGAGATCGGGTCGTCCCACGTTGGCGGCGATGATCCGCTCCATCACCCGATCATCAATGGGCAACGCGTAATTCTTCTCCGCCTCTTTCATAAAGAGATCTTTCAGCGCCGCTAATTTCTCCGGATATTTTTTTGAAAGATCCTTGACCAGACTAAAGTCAGTTCGCAAATCATAGAGCTCCCAAATATCGTCGGCGAGAGGCCGGCGCGGCTGGGTTTCCCACGGAGCCCGGTGAATGGTTCTTGCGTACCACCCCTCCTGATATATCGCGCGGTTACCAAACATCTCGAAATACTGCGTGGTATGCCGTTCCTTCGCCTTGGCATCATTGAAGCTGTAAAGCATACTGATCCCGTCCATCGGGCGCTGGGGAGTTCCATTCACGATTTTTGGTTCAGGAAGTCCCGCGGCTTCCAAAATCGTTGGAGCAATATCAATCACATGGCTGAACTGAGACCGAATCTCATTTTTGGCTTTGATGCCTTTGGGCCAGCGAATGGCCATACCAACCTTGGTGCCGCCGGGATCGGAGCCGACCTGTTTGGTCCAAGAGTAGGGGGTATCCAACGCCACCGCCCATCCAGCAGCTTGGTGAGGATACGTCTCAGGCCCTCCCCATTTGTCCATGACCTTAATCATGTCTTCCACTTTTTCCTGAACGCCATTGAAGTAGGTCATCTCGCTGAACATGCCATTGCGACCGCCTTCCGCGCTCGCGCCGTTGTCGCCGTAGATGAAGACGAGCATGGTGTTGTCGAGCTGACCGGTTTCTTCGACGGCGTTGACCAATCGTCCGATCTGATCGTCCGTGTAATCGACAAATGCGGCGAACACTTCGAACTGGTGGGCGAACAACTTTTTCTCGTTGTCCGTTAATTTGTTCCAGTCTGGGATGGCGTCTGGTTTGGGTGCGAGTTTTGTCCCTTTGGGCACGATTCCAAGTTTAATTTGGCGAGCCAGAATTTCTTCGCGTAACTTGTCCCAGCCTTGGTTAAACTTGCCCTTCTGTTTAGCGATCCATTCCTTGGGAACATGATGCGGCGCGTGCGTCGCCCCCGGCGCAAAATACATAAAAAAAGGTTTTTCCGGCTGAAGCGCCTTTTGAAATTTCATCCACGAAATGGCCTTGTCGGTCATGTCCGCCATGAAATGGTAGTTGGGGTCTTCTGGGAGATCGACGGCGGTGGTTCCATCGTAAATAAATGGCGCCCATTGGTTGGTTTCACCGCCCAAGAACCCATAGAACTTGTCAAAACCTTGATGGGTCGGCCAGCGATCAAACGGCCCCGATTGACTGGCTTCCCAGGCCGCCAGCTCGTGACACTTGCCAAACGCGCCGGTGCCGTAGCCATTCAAGCGCAGCATCTCCGCCAGTGGCGCCACGCTGTTGGGAATTTGACCGGTGTTCCCAGGGAATGCCGTTCCGGTCTCAATGATGGCCCCCATGTTGTTCACATGATGATTGCGTCCGCTTTTAAGGGCCGCGCGCGTCGGAGATGAGACAGCGCAGGTGTGGAAGTTGTTATATCGCAAACCCTCTTTGGAGATTCGGTCGAAGGTTTCCGTCTGCACAGGCCCCCCAAACGCGCTGGTTCCCGCGAACCCCAGGTCGTCGATGAGCACGATCAACACATTCGGAGCGCCGGCAGGCGCTTTGACATTAAAATGAGCCGGCGGTGTGGCATGGCGAACATCGAGAACATTCGTGGTCGGATAAGTGGGTTCCTGGAGGGGAAGCACTGTCCGATCTATGGAGGTGGGTGATTCCGATTTTTCAGCGTAAGATGGGCCACCATTTCCCAGGATCAATGCGCCGACCGATACACAGGTCGTTAGGCGGTTGAAAGATTTTTTATTGTCATTCATATATTGAGTCTCCTTGTCCTTGTGCTTCAGGAAAACCGGATCCTCAACAAATTATCCAACCGGTTTTGACGCGAATTTTACATCCCAGGCCAGTGGGCCTCCAATTGGACTTTGGTCCAATGAAAACCCATAACAGGAGGGTAAAGGAGGGTAAGGCAGGAGGATACCGGAGGTGGTATTTGACATTTCACGAACACCCCCCTTTATATCTAAAGATCTGAACCGGGTGGCAAGTTCAAAGATAATTCCAGGGAATGGCCGTGATATTTGGGGAAATTTTTTCGGGGTGGCTTCCATTGGTAATGACGAATCCTTCCTTGGACACGGCCTTATAATCTTCTAGGAAACTGGCCAGACCCGCGACATCGGACAAACTGACATGGGCGGAGGCTTTAATTTCAATGGGAATCGCCGCCCTCCCCGTATCGATGACGCAATCGACTTCCGCTCCCCCCGAGGTTCGCCAATATCGAACTTTATAACTGCTGCCCAAAGCTCGAACGCGCCTCATCAGCTCAAGCATGACGGCGTGCTCAAACAAAACCCCTTTTTGCGTATTGATCAAACCCTCTTCCAACGGAAGCCGGGCCAACGCATTGCGGACCCCCAAATCGAAAAAATAGTAACGCGGCGTTGAAAGGATTCGTTTTCTTGGGTTTTTGGTGTAGGACTCCACTCGCTCAATGACCAATGTTTCCTCTAAAATATTGAAAAATTCCTTGATCGTGGGCGCGCTCACCCCGGCTTCCATCGAAAATTTATAAAGGTTGGGAGACGTCCCCGATTCCTGTGCCGCCAGTTCGAGAAATTTAGAAAACGGGCCGATTTTGCGAGCCAGCGCCTCCGCCCTGATTTCCTCCTCCAAATAGATATGCGCATAAGACTTTAGAAATTCCCTGCGATCTGTGTCATCTGGCAAGGACGCGATGCCCGGAAGAGAGCCGAACACCAGCGATTCGCGCAAGGAGTAATTATCAGGGGCCGGCATGTTTTTTATCGCCAATTCTTTAATCGAAGATTCTTTTATCCAGCCAAATTCGTTCCAGCAAAGAGGATCCATCTGGAAATATTTGACGCGGCCAGGGACAAGGTTGGTCCCTTTTCTTTTCAGTTTTCGAGCCGAGGACCCCGTTAAAATAAATGTGGCGGTTTTTTCATCAATTAACTTTTGGACGGCGTCGAACAATTCGGGAACCTTCTGCGCCTCATCTATAAACACCGGCCCCTTGGGGGGGCGCGCTTCGAGCTGTCGGATTAAAAGAGCGGGATCTTTTTCAAATTCAATTCTTGTCTCAGGATTCTGCAACTGCAACGTCAGGGAGCCGGGATGGCCGGCAAGGCATTCTCGAACCAAGGTTGTCTTGCCGACTTGACGCGGACCCAAAATGAGGGTGGGCTGTTTCTTCTTGAGAATGTTCTGAAGTGATACAAGCAAATTCCTGGCATATTGTTTACTTTGTCCTTGCATAAATAAACCATAGTTAATTTAAGAATAAAGGTCAATTTAACGCACTGGTTAAAAACCGTGTCAATTTAGACTCGTATGCTGAATGCCAAGCAGGGCCTCAATGCCTCTGACATCGAAGCTCGGTACAATGTGGTGTTTTAAACAGCACACTTATCCTGGAGGTCACCATGCTTGGCATTCAGCATACGAGTCTAACTGGATCCCCGCTTTCGCGGGGATGACGGCTTCTCGTCAGAACATTTCGAGATCACTTCTAAAAGCTTTGTCTATACCCAATCGAAATCGGAACAAACTCAAGGTCTCGCTTGGAATTATTTACGAGATGATATTGAACTTGTAGGAACAAGGCTCCGCCGCGAGCATTTTCAATATTGAGACCAAAACCACCAACCCACCCCAGCCGCCAGGTCGTCTCCTCCTCAATGGACTGAGCGGTTCCCGTTTCATAGCAACCAAACCAAGGATCACACACGACTGGACCGTTATTGGTTACCCGATAGGCTTCGGCATATTCGTAATAAAAGCCGGGACCAAATTGGATATAGGGGCGAATCTTATCCGCATTGGGCGGTGCCAAAACCACACTGGCGTCAATACCCCACACACTCACGAAACCATCGTTGACCAGATAATATTGATTGAGAGCGCTGTCAGAAAACTCAAAACTATTATGGACCAAATCTAACCGAACACCCAAGAGGCTGGATTCTTTACGATACCCCAAATCCATTCCGAAACCCCATCCATCGTCAAGCGTATCTGAGGTGTCACCCGCTCCAGGAGCATAGTTCAAATTAAACCCAAAACTGCCTGGCCCTTTGACATCAGCCTGTACCACCTTGATCGGAAAAATCGCAACCATTAAAAACATGGCTCCAATCCGTAAGACTAATTTTGGCTGTGTGTATTCCCATCTCATAAATACCTCCCTTTTGAAGTAGTTCAGTTTTAGTGTCCAGTTATCAACCTCTTCTGCCCTTCCACAATCTTGTGCCATCCATAAGTGAAAGAGAAAGTAACCCCGTCCATCTTGAGATCGGTGGGAGAGCTGTCGTTGATGGTGGACATGTACGCGGTGGTCAGAGAGAGGTTATCATTGAGCTGATAGCCAAGCGTCAAACCCACGCCCAGGTTGTTGAGCGATTCACCCGCCGCCACCCCGTTCACATGAGACTTGCCTCCAGTCATCTGAGTTCCGTCGATTGAAAACCAAAAATTTTCCGTGAAATCGCGCGTCACATGAGCTTCCCATTGATACATCGGATCGGTTTCCAATGTTTTCCCGTTAACGTAATTGTTGTTGTCGCCAAACAGCCAAACGGAGGGAAGCAACTCGAACGTGGTGCGTCGACCCGGGACCCACGCGCCAATTTGCCAGACAATGGGCGCACCCACACGACCGTACCAACGGTTCTGGCCGAGATTCAGCGCCTGGTCGCTGTCGTACTCACCGAGTGGGGCCGCCACATCCATAATAAGATCCAGCGAAAACTTGGGTTCATAACGCAATATATCGGGGATATTCTTAATGGCCTTGGGGCCGATGATATTCATCCCGATCTCGATCATCGGATCCCCATATCCGGAAGCGTCCTCGAATGTGGTGAGTCCGGCGACGGTGGCGTTGCTGGAGATTCGTCCCATGGGCTGCAAAAGAGCGACGGTGGCCGTTCGGCCCAATACCGGCAACATCTTCGCGAACCCAACCACATTAATATGGGCCTCAAAATTCGTGTTCGCCGAAACGACGTGCGCCGGATCGATGGGGTTGGCGTTGCCGCTTAAATTTTGAGAAATCACCGGAACGGCATTGGCTCCAGCGAGGCTTTTCCAGTAGAAACGCGGCGGCACGAGGGCCTGCGCCATCATCGGAAAGAACATCAGCATGACGGTAAAGCCTGCTTTCAAATGGATCATCAAATTCAGTTTCATTTTCATTGGAAATTACCTCTTCGGATCGGCCATCATGTCCGATGGCGGCACGAATTGTTTTTTGTAGATGAGAGGCGGATAACCCGATTCCACTGGGTAACGGTCTGGCAGTTTTTTCACCATGCCCTCAGCGATCACACGGTTGGGAAGAATGACGTTGTTGTCACGGACATAATCGTCCCAAAGCGATATCAGTGCCTTGACTTTTGCGGGCTCTTTGGCGGCCAGATCATGACGCTCGGCGGGATCCTTCACCACATTAAACAATTCCCACTCTTCCGTTCCGAAAGGTTTGTATTGCCACCGCAATTTCCAATCGCCCTGGCGAATCGCGCGGTTCCCGAACACCTCCCATCCCATGTAATCCTGATTTGATCGCGGGGAAGCTTCCTCGCCGGAAAGAAATTTGACCCACGATTTCCCGAGCAAAGGTGGACTTTCCTGTCCGTTGATGGTTTTGGGGTATTTTGCGCCGGCCACCTCCAAAAGCGTCGGCATGATATCCGCTACATGCAAAAACCCGTTATTGTTAACGCTTCCTTTTTTCTGCTTAATAACCGGGCCGCTCACGATAAGGCCATTCCGGATTCCACCCTCAGCCATGTACCCTTTGTATTGGCTGAAGGGCGTCATCGACACCTGCGCCCACATCGGGCCGTATCCGATATAGGTGTGGGGATCACCCCAGGCGTTGGGATGTGTTTGTGACCATTGGCCGGCGGAAAAAAGAAAATCACGAGTGCCAGAAGTTCCAGCAATCATTTGAAAAAGGTCCGTTCCCTCCGCGCCGTTGTCTCCAAAGACGATGAAGATCGTGTTGTCGTATTCGCCGATCTTTTTTAAGTAATCAATGAGTCGCCCAACATGGTGGTCCATATTTTCCACCATGCCCGCGTAAAGCTCCATTTTTTTACCAAGGATGGCGCGAGAAGCCGGTGCCAGCAAATTGGGATCGGGCAAAAACCAAATCCGTTCGGCCAACTCTGTTCCCACTGGCATAATCCCGAGCTCAACTTGGCGTTTGAGGCGGGCCTCGCGCACCGCGTCCCAGCCTTTGTCGTATTCTCCCACGTGGCGGTTGCGCCAGTTACGAGGGAGATGATAAGGATCATGGGGAGCCTGATGGGACAGGAAAGCGAAAAAGGGTTTCCCATCACCGCGGTTCGATTCAATAAAACTGATCATTTTGTCGGTGTAAGTTTTTGTGGCGTAATATTTTTTGGGAAGTTTCCGAAGGTATTTTCCATCCTCGGTAAAAGTGGAGAGGGGCGTGGAAGCAGTAAAATTCAACATGTCCCAATAGCTCCCGGCACCGTCTAAAAGCGAAAAGTCCCGTTCAAATCCTCGCGCTGCGGGAATACGGTTGGGCGCTTTTCCCATGTGCCATTTTCCGGCCATATAGGTGTGGTAGCCGGTGTCTTTCAAGAGTTGGGGAAGTGTGGTGACGCGGTCATTTATGAAGCCCTCGTAACCCGGCTTTCCCATTTGGTTCGGGGCCGTCCACTCATCCATATTGCCCATCCCATTTATATGCGTGTCAACGCCGGTGAGCAACAGCGACCGCGTGGGTGAACTGGTCGCATGCGTGTAAAATTGCGTAAAGCGCAGGCCTTCTTTCGCAAGCGCATCAAAGTTGGGTGTTTTCAACTCGCTGCCGAAACAGCCCAAATCCGAGTACCCGAGGTCGTCTCCCAGAATGATAACGATGTTCGGTCGCTTGACCGGTTTGTTCGTCGCGGTGACGACGGGAGGAGAGCCCACGCTTGTTGTGATAACGCCAATTAAGCTGGCGGTAAGGAAGTTTTTGGAACGAGTGGTTGTCATAATCATGTCCTCCCCATTCTTGCGCAAGACAATTTGATCTGGGCATGAGTGAAATGCCTCAATAGTCTTTTCAAACGCAATCGAATTGGCATTAATGCTAGGACATGTTTAAAATTCCCGATATTGGACTTTGGGCCAATAGATCAGCCAA
The DNA here is from genome assembly GCA_022072025.1 of Elusimicrobiota bacterium. Taxonomy (NCBI): domain Bacteria; kingdom Pseudomonadati; phylum Elusimicrobiota; species Elusimicrobiota bacterium. Next base: position 2,083 of record JAJVIP010000009.1, on the reverse strand, counting down.
GGGTTCTTCTTCGGGGCAAGACCCTCACCAAAGGGGTGAAAAATTCGTCATTTATGATTTGGCTACTAATTCTTATCGCAACTGGTTTTTACATTGTTGAAAAGTTTTGGCCCGCAATGGACCTCCCAAAGGTTCGGGCTTGGTGGGCGAGAGTTATTTTCTGCAACGCTATTCAACTGGGAATCATTATTTTGGCAGGAGTCACATGGGACCGATGGTTCGGATCCGTCTCCCTTTTCCACCTCAAGGATCGAATGGGTGACTGGCCGTCAGCCTTGATTGCCTACTTCGTCTCTACCTTCATTTATTATTGGTGGCACCGCATTCGCCATGAATCGCAATTTTTTTGGCTCCTATGCCACCAACTTCATCATTCGCCTCGTCGAATAGAGCTTCTTACGTCTTTCTACAAACACCCCGTTGAAATCACCATCAATTCCATTTTGAGTGCGGCCATCGTGTATCTTCTTTTCGGATGTTCGATTACAGCAGGGGCGTATTACACCCTTCTAACCGCCGTCGCAGAGTACTTCTATCACTGGAACATCAACACGCCCCAGTGGCTGGGGTTTATTATCCAAAGACCAGATTCCCACCGCGTGCATCACCAATACAAACATCACACCAATAATTTCGCCGATCTCCCTATATGGGACATTCTTTTTAAGACATTTGAAAATCCGGTTCGATTCAATGCAACTTGCGGATTCGATGATTGGCGGGAGGATCGCTTCGAAGATATTTTGGCTTTCCGAGACATTCACAAGAAAGACATCGAAAATATTTCTCCTCTGCATTTCCTTCCAACTTGTATTGGCTGCAGCAAACGATGGGCTTGTACGGAATCGCGTGAGAGAGAGAAATCAAAAGAGGAACAAAGTTAACCTACGGAAGAAACTGAGCTCTGGTCTCCGCAGATGGAATTTGACACTCATCGTATTGACCGAACCACTTATACCTGTTCCTAGCGATCCACGCATAAACCACATTACGCATTGCGCCCGGGATCACTCTTAACCAAGAAACAACCCTCCAAAACCCACCCAAGGCGTCGAAAATTCGAAGGACGCCTTCAGATTGAACAAAGACGCACTCGCTGGCCTCGCCATAATTTTTCACGAAGATAAGGCTTTGAGGGCCTGCCTTAACTTCGGGATGCCTCGTGAAGACCGCCGCAGCCGTTGATCCTTGAAGGGGTGCAAATTTCAGCACTTGAAACCTATCTTCTTCCAATAGCATCTGAATCGTCCGATCGCAGAGCCCGCAAACCCCGTCAAATAAAACCAGTAGTTTCCCCCTCCTGTTTGACATCGCGGGCAACCATTCAGGATCAAAAGTAAAGAAGTGAATCATGATCATGCCAAACGTGAGGTCGGCAAAGTTCACCATTGAGAGAATCCCCAGGTGCATGCCGAGTAACCACAACCACGCCACCATTCTCGTGCGTCGATGAATGCTCAACGGCAAAAATAAGATTTCTCCGGCAAGAGAAGCCCATGTAGCCAGAGACGTCATCGAGGTCGGTAAGCTCAGGAAAACTGTTCTGATGAAGTTTGGTCTTGCCAAAGGATTGTCGACCAGGTGAACCATCGCGGACCCATCAACCCAACTCGGGCTTTGGAGTTTGACGATGCCGCTAAAGGTATAGCCGGCCGCCAAAAGAAACCACGCCACCCAATACACCGCCGATGGAAAATACCAAGGGGAGGTCTTCTTAGGACGGGTTACGGAGAAGGGTTCGCCAAGCGGAATAAGTAATGTTAGCAGCAGCATCAACCCTACGTAAGGGATGGAAGGGTTGCTGATTAAATTATTTCTGCCGAAAAGACACGCCCATCCGTACCACAGAATGAGTGCGGATGTCCGGCGAAAAAATCCAATCGTAAAAAATACCGAAAACACGGCCATCACTCCGAGAAAAAACACGATAAAAGCCGGCGAATCCCAGAAGACAAGTATAACACTCCCCATAAACCGGACAGTGGCATAAGAGTGAATTCGAGACTTTAGATGACAGCTCCCGCCCAAGGAGATACGATGCGCATTATGGGAACAAAAAACGGACGTAAGCAGCACACAGCGG